>CALEZE010000113.1 GCA_937928235.1 uncultured bacterium
TGAAAGACCAGTTTCTTCCAACATTTCTCTTTTAATACCTTCTTCTGCCGTTTCGTCAAAATTCATAAACCCACCAATACTGTCCCATTCGCCCTTGAATGGGTCTATACCTCTTTTGGCCAGTAGGGTTTCCCCGTTTCTAACTGGATATACGGAAACACCCGGTGTCGGATTGAAGTAAAGCTCATATCCACACTCGGTGCATTTCTTGAAATTGTCATGTGTTTCAAGGTCTCCTTTGCAAACAGGGCAAAACTTGAATTCTAGGACATTCATAAAGACATTTTAGCATTAAAAATCTGTTTGACAGTTGCGAATACTTTCATACTATGATACAAATTTGTCGATGGCACGAAAGAAGAAGAAAGAGGTTAAAACACCCAAAAGAAAAGAAGACTCCTCTCAGAAACTACAGGCCGTAAAAATGGCCATGGACCAGATCGAGAAACAATACGGTAAAGGTTCCATCATGAAGCTTGGCCAGAAATCAGGAGGGCTCAAGATTGACGCTGTTCCTACGGGCTCTATTGCGCTTGATTTAGCTCTTGGTGTGGGCGGGCTTCCAAGGGGCAGGATTGTAGAAATTTATGGTCCAGAAGCCTCCGGTAAAACTACCTTGGCACTTCATGTTGTGGCAGAAGCCCAAAAACTTGGTGGCCAAGCTGCTTTTGTGGATGCAGAGCATGCATTAGACCCAGTTAGAGCAGAGACAATTGGTATTAATCTAGATGACCTTCTTATTTCTCAGCCAGACACCGGAGAACAAGCCTTAGAGATTACCGAGACTCTTGTGCGCTCAGGGGCCTTGGATGTTGTTGTTGTCGACTCAGTTGCCGCACTTGTTCCCAGAGCGGAGCTTGAGGGAGAGATGGGAGATGCAGTAATGGGGCTACAGGCAAGACTTATGAGTCAAGCGCTAAGAAAATTAACTGGTGCAATTTCTAAAAGTAAAACCATCCTCATATTTACCAACCAAATAAGGCAAAAAATTGGTGTGATGTTCGGTAACCCTGAAACCACACCGGGAGGTCTTGCTCTGAAATTTTACTCTTCTGTAAGGATAGACCTAAGGCGAATTGAGGTTCTTAAGGATGGAGATTCTGTGACTGGGTCAAGACACAGAGGAAGAGTTGTAAAAAACAAAGTCGCACCACCGCTTAGGGTTGCTGAGTTTGACATTATGGAGGACGAAGGAATTTCAAAAGCTGGCGGGCTTTTGGATGTTGCAACGGACCTCGGGATAATTGAGAAAAAAGGTTCGTTTTACAATTATGGTGGGGAAGTTTTAGCGCAAGGCAGGGAGGGTGCCAAGGAAGAGATAAGAAGTAATAAAAAGTTAACAGACAAGCTTGAAAAGGAAATAAGGGAAGCAGTTGAAAAAGGAAAGAAATTACCCAAAGAGATAGGTGAGGCGGGTAGTAAGAAAAAATAATCTTCAGTGGCAACAGTTACAGCCGTAAAGCCCCAAAAAAGCAAAAAGCGTGTGAATATTTACTTGGACGGCAAATTCGGTTTTGGTTTGGATCTGGAAAATTTTGTAAAACTCGGCTTGAAGGTTGAACAAGAGCTTTCCGAAAAGGAAATTGCAGAGATTGTTAAAAAAGGAGAGTTTCAGAAAACCAGCGACAAGCTTGTAAGGTTTGCAACACTTCGCCCGAGAAGCGAAAAAGAAGTGAATGACTGGTTAAGAAAGAAAAAAGTTCACGAAAGCCTTCACGAGGATCTTTTGGAGAAATTAACAAATCTAGAACTTTTGGATGACGAGAAGTTTGCGAATTGGTGGGTGGAACAAAGACTTTCTTTTAAACCCCGTGGAGAAAGAGTCCTCATGGCAGAGCTTAGACAAAAAGGTATAGACAAAGGTGTTGCTGAATCGGTGATTAATAAAGCGGACATTAATGAGGAGAAAATAGCAAAGCTAGTTTTAGAAAAAAAGGCTTATAAATGGGACAAATATGAAGGGTTTGAAAAAAGGAAGAAATTAAGCGACTTCTTGGCAAGAAAAGGGTTTGGTTGGGCGACGATAAACAAGGTTGTAAAAGAACTTGTCGATTGATAAAATAGCACTTGGAGAAAAGAAAATGCTAAGAAGTATTCTTACACAGGCTTCTTTGGTGCAAACCCAGTAAAAGGGCTTTCTTCTTTTTTCCAAGGATATTATGACAAAACAAGACGACATAAAGGTGTTGGTGGAGGACCTTCGTAAACAAAGAGAGGCCCTTGAGAAGAAGGAAGAACAAATCAAAAAACGAGAGGAAGAACTCAAGGAGCGCCTTGCAAAGGTAAGTAAAGTCACCCCAGACGAAGCTGAAAAGCTGCTTCTTGATGAACTTCAAAAAGAGTTAACCAGCGAAAAAGCAAAAAAGATACGAGCAGCTGAGGAACGAGTCGAACAAGAAGCAAAAGAAAAGGCAAAAGAAATACTTGTCCAGGCTATGCGCCATGGGGCAACAGATTATGTTGCTGAATACACAGTATCTACGGTTACTGTGCCAAGCGAGGAAGTAAAAGGGCGCATAATTGGCCAGGGTGGAAGAAACATTAGGACCTTTGAAAGAGAAACAAGGGTAGAACTTGAAATCGACGAAACAAACGATATTAAGCTTTCCTCTTTTGACTCGGTCCGACGCGAAATTGCGAGACGCGCACTAGAAGAACTAATAAGAGATAAAAGAATCCAGCCTTCACGGATTGAAGAAGTGGTGGCGCAAACTAGAAAGACTATGGATGATGTGCTTCTGGAAGAGGGCAAAAAGATTGCTGAAAAATGTGGTGTCTTTAATTTACCCACAGAGATAATTAAATACATAGGTAGTTTTAAATTCAGAACTTCTTATGGGCAGAACTTGGCCCAACACACTATTGAGGAAACCAAGATCGGCGTTGCCCTTGCAAAAGAAGTGGGTGCGGATGAAGAAATTGTCCGTTTGGGTTGTTTGCTGCATGATATTGGAAAGGTTGTCTCGGACGAGGAGGGAACTCATGTAGAGGTGGGAGTCAGTCTTCTCAAAAAGCACGGTTTTCCAAAGGAAGTGGTCAATGCAGTTGCTGAACATCACGAAGATAGGCCCTTTTCATCTGTTGAGTCAGTCTTGGTTTGGGTAGCAGACGCCATAAGCGGATCTCGTCCTGGTGCAAGGTACGAACCACACGAAGATTATGTCAAAAGAATGGAAAAAATTGAGAAACTCGCATCTGACTTTGAGGGAGTGGAAGAGGTTTACGCTTTCCAGGCAGGTAGGGATGTGCGAGTTATTGTAAAACCTGAAATAGTAGACGACGACAAACTGACCGTGCTGGCGAGAGACATTGCCAAGAAGCTTGAAAAAGAAGCAGAATACGCCGGACAAGTCAAAGTAACTGCGATAAGGGAAGTCAGGGCAACGGGCACCACAGCTGCCAAGTAAATTACGAGTTTTTCCCATACGCTTGACATTTTTTGCAAGTTACCCTATTCTGTGAATCTAAGAGAGATTTGACCCATGACAAAGCGCCAACTTATTGACCAAGTCGCCCGAAAGGCACATCTAACAAAGAAAGGTGCCAATGAGGCAGTTGATGTTTTTCTTGATGAGATAGGCAGAGTCCTTGCCAAGGGTGAGAAGGTTGTTCTTTCAGGTTTTGGTACTTTCAGGGTCATAAACATGAAGGGTAAAACCGTTAAAATCCCAGGGACCGAAAAAGCAGTAACCATCAAGCCCCACAGATCCCCCCGTTTCACTCCAGGCAAAAAACTTAAAAGACAAGTCACCCGCTGAGTTTTTATTTACCAGTTTTAGCTCGACCCGTTTTCGAGGTCACTTCGGGTTTTGTGGTTCGTTGAGTGTTATACTCTAGGCATGAGTAAGCAAACAGACAAGGCAATTATTGTTGACAGATTAGTCAAGAATTTTGAAGTAGTTGAGAAAGAAAAAGGTGTTTGGGGGAATATCTCTTCACTAATAAGACCAAACAGAAAAACGGTTCGTGCTTTAAAGAAAATTTCCTTTTCTTTGGAGCAAGGAGAACTGGTCGGTTTTATCGGACCGAACGGTGCAGGGAAAACAACCACGCTTAAAATTTTATCTGGGCTTTTGCACCCCACAGCTGGTTTCACACAGGTTTTGGGCTTTGACCCTTGGGAAAGAAAGCCAGATTTTCTCAAGAATATTTCTCTTGTGATGGGGCAAAAAAACCAACTTTGGTGGGATCTTCCAGCAATTGAAACATTTGAACTCAACAAAGCTATATACGAAATTCCAGACAAGGAGTACGAAAAATCTCTTGATGAGCTTGTGGAAATGTTGGAAGTAGGGAAACTTTTAAATAGGCAAGTGCGAAGACTCTCACTTGGACAGAGGATGAGATTGGAATTAGTTGCCGCCCTTTTGCACAAACCAAAAGTGTTATTTTTCGATGAACCCACTATTGGCTTAGATGTTGTAGGCCAACAAAAAATGAGAGACTTTGTTTTTGACTACAATAAACGCCACAATGCAACAATTCTTTTGACATCCCACAACATGGACGATCTTATAGATCTTGCTAAAAGGGTTGTGGTTATCGACCAGGGGCAAATACTTTTTGACGGAGATCTTAAAGATTTGGTCAAGAAATTCGCAAAAGAGAAGATAATTAAAATATCTCTTGCAAAAGAGACAGACTTTAGGCTTTTTGAAAGTGTTGGGAAGTTAAGAAAGGCGGATTTCCCCCAAGTAATACTAAGTGTTCCCAGAGAGACAGCGGCGGTTGCTGCTGCTGAGATTTTGCAAAATGCGCCAGTAGCGGACCTTAATATAGAGGAGGAGCCAATAGAGGAAATAATAAGACAGGTTTTTAGGGGTGAAACAGAGCAGAAATAAATGGGGCTAAGTAGTAAATATGTTGCAATCTTCAAGACCTCTTTTGCCCAGGAGTTTGCTTACAAGTTTAATTTTGTAATGTGGAGGGTGAGAAATGTTTTTCAGATTTTCTTGGTGTTTTTTCTCTGGGATGTCGTTTTTTCAGATCCATCGAGGCAGCTTTTTGGGTACGACAGGGCGCAAATGTTAACTTATGTTTTTGGCCTCCTTGTTGTTAAGGCCTTTGTTTTGTCAGCAAGGGCGACAGATATTGCCTCGGAAATAGCAGAAGGAGACCTGTCCTTCAAGTTGTTAAAGCCAGTTAGTTATTTTAAATATTGGTTAACAAGAGATTTGTCCAGTAAGGCTTTAAATTTGTGTTTTGCCTTCGTCGAAACAGCAATTCTTTTTTTGGCACTCAAGCCACCTTTCTTTTTTCAAACGAGCCTTCTTCAAGTACTGGCATTCGTAGTCGCCCTGGCCCTTGCAATACTTGTTTTTTATTTTTTAATACTTCTAGTTAGTTTTATTCCTCTTTGGGCCCCGGAGGTTTCCTGGGGTGGTCATTTTTTAGTCACTGTTGTCATGGTGGAGTTTCTTTCCGGAGCACTTTTTCCACTGGACATTCTTCCCCAAGCATTTCAAAGTATTCTTAATTTTACTCCCTTCCCATACTTAATCTTTTTTCCTCTCCAGGTTTATCTGGGAAAGATTTCTGGTATGGCATTTTTACAAGGCGCCTTAGTTAGTTTCTTTTGGTTAATTGCTCTTTACTACATTGTTGGAATAGTTTGGAGGAGAGGACTACTTGCATATGAGGGACATGGTCAATAAGGTTTTTCGGTACATAAAAGTCTGGTTAATGATGAGCAGAAATGCTTTTCTGGTGACGCTTTCCAACAAAGTTTTGCTTTTCATTTTCCTGATAGGGAAGGTTTTGAGGTTCGGCTTTTTTATATCCTTTTTGTTTTTTATAGTCAGGGGATCCGATGGTATTGCGGGATACAATCTCAACCAGGCAGCCTTTTTCTTTTTAACATTTAGCTTGATAGATGTCGTTGCGCAATTTCTCTTTCGCGAAGTGTACAGATTTAGACACAAGGTCGTTCGTGGAGACTTAGATCTTATTCTTGCAAAACCTTTCAATCCGCTTTTCCGAGTACTTTTTGGAGGAGCTGACATAATTGATCTTGTTACTATTCCACCCCTTTTCGTGGCGACATATTATGTTGGGAATATGTTGTCGCCAGAACCTATTCAGGTGCTTTTCTATCTGGGACTAATTTTTAATGGTTTGCTAATCGCAACAGCCTTTCACATCCTGGTGGTTTCTATGGCCATCATTACTTTTGAGATAGATCACTCAATCATGATTTATCGGGACATGACAAACTTGGGGCGGTTTCCTGTAGATATTTATAAAGAACCCTTGCGTGGCATCTTGACCTACCTCATTCCTGTTGGGGTAATGATCACTCTCCCTGCCAAAGCCTTGATGGGATTTGTGTCTCCCCTTGGCGTTTTTTTGTCGCTCGCTTTTGGCATAATCTTAATAACTCTTTCTATAAAGTTTTGGAATCACGCAATTAAGCAATACACAAGCGCTTCCAGCTAAAAATGAAAGAAATCACTAAAAGAAAGAAACTTTTGGTTATATGTGGACCAACTGCAACAGGAAAGACATCTCTTGGGATTAAAATTGCAAAAAATCTCGGTGGCGAGATTGTATCCGCAGATTCAAGACAGGTTTATATAGGAATGGACATAGGTACTGGTAAGGATTTACCAAAGAACTCTAGTTTTAAGAACAACAACACCAAGCTTGGCGGCTACTATTTGGTCGAGGGAGTCAGAGTATGGGGATACGACTTCGTTCGCCCAACGCAGGAATTCAGCGTTGCCCAATACTCAAAAATTGCAGGAAAGATATTAGAGGACATCTGGGGGCGCGGTAAGTTACCAATCCTGGTTGGAGGTACCGGGTTATATATCAAAGCTATAGTTGATGGAATAGAAACGACCGGTGTTCCCAAAAGCAGCAAGTTAAGATTATTACTAAGCGATTTATCTCCGAAAGAACTTTACGAGAGGCTTGCCCAAATTAGTCCTATCAAGGCGGCGAGCATGAATTCGTCTGATAGGGCAAACCCAAGGAGGCTTGTTAGGGCAATAGAGGTTGCGGACTGGGAAACAAGAAAAAGGAGAAAGGCTGCGTTAAAGAAAAAGAGGCTGGCAGATGAGGTTTTGATGGTGGGGTTGCAATTGCCAATGGAAAGTTTGTGCAAAAAAATAGAAACTCGAGTCAAAAATCGCTTGAAAATGGGATTCGAGGAAGAAGTGAAAAGCTTAATTGCTAAACGGGGCTTCAAGAACAGCCAAGCTATGACCTCTTTAGGGTACCAGGAGTGGCAAAACTATTTGAACGGCAAGATTTCGAAAAAAGAAGCGATTAGCTTGTGGACTAGGGGTGAGTGTAAATATGCAAAACGGCAAATGACATGGTTTAAAAAGGACAAGAGAATTCAGTGGTTTGATCCTACAAAAAGCGATAACATCAAGCAAATAGAAAAAACAGCCGAAAGGTGGTATTCTTCACTTGATGCCTAGAAAAATTGAAATATCCCACAGAACAATAGTCTTTACTGTGCTATTCCTTCTGTTTCTATGGTTCCTCTTCTCTATAAGGGACATCATCTTGGAGGTGTTTGTGGCGCTTCTTATTATGGCGATTTTGAATCCTCTTGTTACAAGGCTTTCGAAGTTTAAAATACCCAGGGGGCTCTCAGTACTTGTTGTCTACTTAGATCGGAAGAGCACACGTCTGAACTCCAGTCAC
>CALEZE010000114.1 GCA_937928235.1 uncultured bacterium
AGTTTGAGAGAAGAGGTCGATACTCTGATTGTTATCCCCAACCAAAGGTTGATGGATGTGATTGATAAGAAAATGACTCTGGTTGAAGCCTTTAAGGTTGCAGACTCTGTCTTGGGACATGCGGTTGGAGGAATCTCAGACATAATTACCACCCCAGGACTTATCAATGTCGACTTTGCTGATGTCAAAGCCATCATGAAAGATGCAGGAACCGCACTTCTTGGGCTGGGAACCGGAGTGGGCGAAAACAGGGCACAAATGGCAGCAAGAGCTGCAATTTCCTCACCACTACTGGACCTTTCTATAGAAGGCGCAAGAGGAGTGCTCTTCAACATAGCCGGTGGTTCGGACCTAACTATGTTTGAGGTGGACGAAGCAGCAAGAATTATTTCTTCCGAGGCTGATACAGATGCAAACATCATTTTTGGAGCTGTGGTGAAGGATGATTTGGCTGACCAGGTAAGGATTACCGTTATCGCAACAGGTTTTGACGAAACAAGAGCAAGGCTTGCCCAGATGTCTAAAGGAAAAAGTTCACAAACCCCACAGGGTGTTGTGAGTGAAGGCCCTCGAGAAGACCACGAAGAGAGAGAAAAAGGAAGGACTATTGAACCTATCGAGGCAGATGAGGCGGACGATGACGACGAAGGTACACCATCAGAGGACGACACTTTTGGAGAGAAATTCGAAATCCCCGCTTTTTTAAGGAAGATTAACTAACTACTTGTCCCCAGACTTCAGTTGTCCTATAATCCTTTTGTGAAAGATTTACTTACTAATGGTGAGCACTCTTCAGAAGAGAAGTTGGACAAAGTAACATTAGAAAGGGAGGCGTTCAACTTAATAAACTCATTTGTTGGGTTGCTGCAAAAAGATCGTGATTTTTTAAAAGCCCTTCCGCTAATTTATTTTGGTGTGTGGTCAGATGGGGATGTCATGTATGATCATTCGACTCGACCGGTGGCTTTTCGCAAAGGAAAGGCTATTTGGAGTTTCGAATATGAATATTCCAACGAGGAACAAAAACTGAGAATAGGAATTGACTCCCGGCTGGGGGAATCGTTTCGCAAGTTACAAGTTAGTCTCAGATCAAGAAGGTATGACTACCGCCACGAGCACGACGACCCTTATATAGTGGTTATTGGAATGGGAGAAGGCGAGCCTATTATATTTAACAGAAATCAAGAAGCAGTGAGTAAATCACGCAGGTTACTGGAAATTTTCAAGTCCCAGCAGTAAGCACTGGTGACTACAGGCACGATTGAGGCTAAATTTTTACTTCACGCCTTGAGGTTTTACCACTCTCAAGCTAAAATACCCTCATATGGCCAAGAGATCGGGATATTTTGACTCCGTTGAAGCAAGGGCGGATTTTCCAGAGCTGGAGAAGAAAGTTCTAAAGTCATGGTATGAAAACGGTGTTGTCAAAAAGTATCTCAAGAAAAACTCCACAGCCCGCAAATACTTCTCCTTTTTAGATGGCCCTATTACTGCGAATAACCCCATGGGTGTACACCACGGCTGGGGAAGGACCTATAAAGACCTCTGGCAAAGATTTAAAAACATGCAGGGCTACAGGCAAAGGTTTCAGAACGGGTTTGATGCGCAAGGGCTTTGGGTGGAGGTAGAGGTTGAAAAAGAACTTGGTTTAAAGAGTAAAAGAGATATTGAGAACCTGGTTGAGGGAGATAAAAAGAAAAGCATTGCCAAATTCGTAGAGCTTTGTAAAAAGCGCGTTCATAAGTTCGCAGATATCCAAACAGAACAAAGCAAAAGGCTCGGATACTTCATGGATTGGGATAATTCCTATTTCACCCTTTCCGACGAGAACAATTACATGATTTGGCATTTCCTTAAGACTTGCCACGAAAAAGGGCTTATCTATAAAGGAAGAGACTCTGTACCCTGGTGTCCCCGCTGTGGAACTGCCATTTCCCAGCACGAAATGTTAACTGAGGATTACAAAGAGGCGACACATGATGCCACTTATGTTGCCTACCCTCTCAGAGGAACCAAAAGCGCTTACTTCTTGGTCTGGACGACAACCCCCTGGACCCTTCCCGGAAATGTGGCAATAGCAGTCAATCCGAAATTGACTTATGCATTAGCTGAGGATTTAAAAACCGGCAAGAAATATTATTTATTAGCTGACAAAGCAAGGGAACTGGGTCTGAAGGTGATAAAGAAGCTTAAAGGACAGGCTCTTGTTGGTTTAACTTATGAATCTCCCTTTGAAGAGCTAGATAGAGTTAAAAACACACTTAAGGCTTACAAACCAATGACAGTTGCGAGTGATGACAGGGTGTTAACTGTCAGCGAGGAAGAAGGTACGGGTTTGGTCCACATTGCAACAGGCGCTGGTTCAGAAGACTTTGCCCTTGGTAAGAAACTAAAGCTTCCCGTTATCGAATTGATTGAAGAGGATGCAAGATATATTGATAAATTGGGGGACTTTTCTGGGAAAAATGCGAAGAACAACCCAGAAATAATTATTGACTACCTCAAAGAATATTCCGGTGGTGAATTCTTGTACAAAGTAGAAAAGTACAAGCACAGGTACCCGGCTTGTTGGAGATGTAAAACGGAGCTTGTGTGGAGGGTGGTAAACGAATGGTATATAGCAATTGACCCGGTTAGAGAAAAAATGAAAGATGTGGCGAGAAAGATCAATTGGATTCCGGAATTTGGTCTTAAACGCGAACTTGACTGGTTGGACAACATGCACGATTGGTTAATTTCCAAAAAGCGATATTGGGGTCTAGCTTTGCCTATTTGGGTGTGCACAGAATGCGACCACTTTGAAGTCATAGGAGGCAAAGAAGAGCTTGAAAAGCGAGCAGCGAAAGGTTGGAAAGAGTTTAAGGGAAATAGTCCCCACAAGCCGTGGGTTGATGAGATAGAAATAGAATGCGAGAAGTGTGGAGGAGTAAGTCGCAGAATTCCTGATGTTGGAAATCCCTGGCTGGATGCTGGAATTGTTCCTTACTCAACACTTACTAAGTCCAATAAAGGCAGGCCTTTTTACCACAAAAACAAGAAGTTGTGGGAAAGGTGGTTTCCGGCTGACTTTATTACTGAAAGTTTTCCTGGTCAGTTTAAAAATTGGTTTTATGCAATGATTGCCATGAGCACTGTCCTGGAAGAAAGGGAGCCATTCAAAACCGTTTTGGGTTTTGGCACCCTTCTCGGCGAGGACGGTAGGGCCATGCACAAAAGCTGGGGTAATTCCATAGAGTTTAACGAAGGCGCAGACAGAATTGGTGTAGATGTTATGCGTTGGATGTATGCATCACAAAACCCCGCTGACAACATGCTTTTTGGTTACAAGGTGGCAGATGAAACCAGGAGAAGATTTCATCTCAAACTTTGGAATGTTTACAACTTTTTTGTAACTTATGCCAATTTGGATGACTGGAAGCCTGGCAGGCAAGTTAAGCCAAGGATAGGTGGTTTGGAGGCATTAGACAAATGGATACTTTATCGTTTGGGTGAAACTGTGGAAAAGGTAACAACAGATCTCGAAAGTTTTGGCGCACAAGCAGCAACTGCAAGAATAGAAAGCTTTGTGGATGACTTTTCAAATTGGTATGTAAGACGAAGCAGGGAGCGTTTAGGGCCGGCGGCAGAGAGCGAGAAGAGCAAGAATGCTTGTTACCAAACGATGTACTACACACTAAGAGAACTTTCAAAGCTCGTCGCACCATTTATGCCTTACATGTCGGATGTTATTTACACAAACCTTACAAAAGAAAAATCCGTACATTTGGCTGATTGGCCAAGACGGGAGTTTAAGGTGAACGAGAAATTAATAGAAGACATGGCCAACATGAGGATGGTTGTTGAAGAAGTGCACAAAGAGAGAAAGACCGAAGGGATTCCTGTAAGGCAGCCACTTGCGAGTCTTACTACCAAAACCCCGTTCGCCGTACCCAGGGATATAAAACCACTTTTATTGGATGAAGTGAATGTAAAGAAGTGGAATGTTACGAGAGGAAAGACTTTGGAAAGTAAGCTTGACACGGAAATTACGCCAGAACTCGAGGAGGAGGCAAAGGCAAGAGAGTTAATAAGAAAGATTCAAGAAGAAAGGCGAGATAAGGGAGTTGAGTTGCGTGACAAAGTCAAAGTAACTTCCCCATGGCTACCGGAAAACAAAGAGCTTTTGGAAAGGGTAAAAACAAAAACCCTCGCAACAGACCTTTCTCAAGGCAAGTTTAAAGTGACCAAAACTTCTTAAAAGGTGTACATAAAAAAGACTTCACGCCCAGATTTTACGATACTTCTTGTAATAGGCTTTCTGGTGATAATAAGCCTCACTGTTTTAAGTTCAATAGCGGGAGGATTGTTTCCGCTTTATTTTGTTTATATAGCGTTAGGGGCTTTGGTTTTTACTCTTTTTTCAAGAATAGGTTTTGGTGTACTCACATATTTTTATAAGCACCTGTATGTTTTTAGCGTGGTATTTCTCATGCTACCTCTAATAATAGGGCAGGTGACCAGAGGAACTGTGAGGTGGATACCCATTGGTGCCTTGACCATTCAGCCTGCAGAGATCGTGAGGCCTCTACTTCTCGTGTTTTTCGCAACATATCTAACTAAAAAGACAATAGACTTCGAAAGGCTTGCGAAAGCATTTGGCTTGCTTATTCCCCCAACCTTTCTCATTCTTGTGCAACCTTCGCTTGGGGTCACAGTACTAACTTTAATTGGTTTTTTGGGTATTCTTTTTTCAATTGGCCTCCCAAAAAAGTATTTTGCTATCGGCGCGGCGCTGTTCCTACTTTTTCTCCCAGTCTCTTGGCAGATGATGAGAGATTATCAAAAAGACAGGGTGATAGCATTTATTGACCCCACAAAAGATCCTCTGGGAGCAGGCTACAACAGTCTCCAGTCCATGGTCTCCGTTGGTTCAGGTGAAATATTTGGAAGGGGTTTAGGGAAGGGTATCCAGACGCAACTGGCCTTTCTGCCCTAAAAGCACACAGACTTTATTTTTGCTGCGGTTGCAGAAGAGATGGGTTTTGTTGGAGCCTCACTCGTATTAGTGCTTACAGCAACACTTTTTTTGAGGCTAATTAGAATAATGGAAAACGCAGAAAGTGTACCAGCAAGGACATTTATGGCAGGCTTTTTCCTAACGCTTTTTGCCCAGGTTTTTATTCATGTAGGCATGAATTTGGGCCTTTTGCCTATTACGGGTATTCCTTATCCGCTATTGTCTGCTGGGGGCTCTTCTCTAATTGCAACCATGGCCTCCTTGGGTCTTGCAGTTTCTGTGAGGA
>CALEZE010000115.1 GCA_937928235.1 uncultured bacterium
TCGGTGGGGACTTTAATTTACTCCCAGAAACAAAGTGTATTGCAATGATGGAACAGGCAGGATACAAGAACCTGATTAAGGATTTTAAGATCGAGAGGACACGGAACAAGCTAGCATGGGACCAGTTCAGAAAGAAGAAGGGGAGATTTTTCGAAAAGCAGAATTATGCTGATTATGTTTTCGTAAACGACAAACTTCAGGTGCTTGATTTTAAAGTTCCCAAAAATGAGGTTTCAGACCACTTGCCAATGATTCTAGAATTTACTCTTTAACTTAGTGTGCCAACGGTTTTACCCAATTTCTTCGGGAAAACTTAGGTTTGTGCTAAAATGTAACATTCCTCGTACAAGAAATGGCCGACCAAGTTGAAGAAGTAAAACTAAAGAGCGACATCGTTTCTGTCATTTCTGAGCATGTAGACCTCAAAAAGGCAGGTCGCAACTACAAAGGACTTTGCCCATTTCATTCTGAAAAAACCCCGTCTTTTATGGTTTCTCCAGAACTTCAGATTTACAAATGTTTTGGCTGTGGAGAATCGGGGGATATTTATTCCTTTTTACAAAACCACGAAGGCATGGATTTTGCCGAAGCGCTAAAGTTTTTGGCAGACAAGGCTGGAATTAAGCTCAAACAGACCAGTTTCAAAACTCGCGGCGAGAAAGAGGTGTTGTATGAAGTGAACGCTCTAACATCCCGTTTTTACCAATATGTTTTGCTTAAGCATAAAGCTGGCAAAAAGGCCTTTGATTACTTAACCAAGGACAGGGGGCTAAAAGAAGAGACAATAAAAACATTTCAGCTTGGGTTTTCTCCGGATTCGTCCAACGCACTCGGCGGCTTTTTGGTTAGCAAGAAGAAATTAGACACCAAAAACATTGAGAAAGCAGGCATAGGCTACAAGAAGGGTCGTGATTTGGTTGACAGACTAAGAGGGAGAGTGATTTTTCCTTTACATGACCACAGAGGTAATGTGGTTGGGTTTGCGGGAAGAGTCTTACCAGACGACAAACGAGATACGGCGAAGTACATAAATAGCCCTGAAACACCGGTTTACAGCAAAGGAAAGCTTCTCTATGGCCTGCATATAACCAAAAAAGATATTAAAAAGAAAAAAAGAGCCGTGGTTGTTGAGGGAGAGTTGGACTTAATTTCCTCTTGGCAAGCAGGGGTTAAGGAAGTTGTTGCAACCAAAGGAACAGCGCTCACCGAAGAGCAGGTGAGACTGGTTTCTAGGTTCACAGATTCTCTTGTTTTGGCATTAGACACCGACATTGCCGGTAATGAAGCGGCAAGAAGAGGAATTGGAATAGCACAAAACGAAGGGTTGGATGTAAAAGTCGCAAGACTCAAGAGCTTCAAAGACCCAGATGAGGCAGCGAGGAAGGACCCAGATTCCTACAAGAAAACACTAGATACGGCAGTTGATGTTTGGGAGTTCGTTATAGATTCTTTATCTGAAAAGTATGACCCCAAGAGCGCTTCAGGAAAGGCAAAGATAGGAAGAGAAGTATCTCCTCTTCTTGCAACAATTGAAGACAAAATTGTTCAAGCGCACTACATAAAATATTTAGCAAGAAAGCTTGAAGTTCCCGAAGACTCTGTCAGACAAGAGGTTGCTGAAGTCAAAGTAGACATTGTCCGACCAGAACTGGCGATTCCCAAAAATCCCGAAAAAAGCCGTAGGGAAAAGCTAGAAGAACGCTTGTTGGCACTTCTTTTCCATTTTGAACCCAAAAGACTTTCTTCAAAGGAGCTAAAAAAACTTATTGCGACACCTTTTTCTGAAAAAGTTTTGGAGGAATACAATAAATTCACAAAGAATAATAAGTTCGATCTAGCAAAGTTTGCATCCTCATTGCCCGCCGAACTTAAAGAGGGTTTTGCAGAGCTAGTCATGACTGATACAGAGCGGATTGGTCAAGACCCAAGAGCTTTTGAGAAAGAATTAGCCTTGGTTGGAAGGGAATTGCAGACGCTTTTAATTAAAAATAAACTTAAAGAATCTCAGGAAAAGATTAAAAAGTTTGAAGAAACTGGCAAGAAAAAGGAACTAAATAACGCTGAAAAAGAGTTCTCAAAACTCTCATCCGAGCTTGCAGCACTTGAAGAGGACGAAATGGAAGGTATAATTCTATTTGAACAAACTACCGGCTCTTAGAGACGGTTTATATATTTTATGGCAAAAAAGGCAGTAAACGATCTTATTAAAAAAGGCAGAGACCAAGGTTTTGTCACACAAGACGAAATTTTGGAAGTTTTTCCTGATGCAGAAAAGCGGATTGAAGAATTAGACGAACTCTACGCCAAGCTGTTGGGAGAGGGTATTGATGTTTTTGAATCAATTTCCGACGACGAGGCAGGCGACAGCAAAAAGGAGAAAGAGAAACTTGAAAAAGAAATCGAAATTTTGTCGAAGATTTCGGGATCTGAAAGCACAGACCCTGTAAGGCAATACTTACGAGAAATTGGAAAAGTCCCGCTTTTGGCAGCAGAGGAAGAGATTGAGCTTGCTAAAAGGTTTGAAAAGGGAGAAAAAAGAGCAAAAGACAAGCTAACGGAAAGTAACTTAAGACTTGTTGTTTCAATTGCTAAAAAATACATAGGACGAGGACTTTCGCTTCTTGACCTTATTCAGGAAGGTAATCAGGGGCTAATTCGTGCTGTTGAAAAGTATGACTGGAGAAAAGGGTTTAAGTTTTCAACCTACGCCACTTGGTGGATAAGGCAGGCAATCACTCGTGCTATTGCAGACCAGGCAAGGACAATTAGGATCCCCGTCCACATGGTGGAAACCATAAATAAGCTTTACCGCACAAGCAGGCGCTTGATGCAGGAGCTTGGTAGGGAGCCAACTGCTGAGGAGATTGGGGAAGAGCTAGAACTTGAAGCAGACAGGGTGAGGGAGATATTTAAGATTGCCCAGGAAACGACTTCACTTGAGGCGCCTGTTGGGGAAGACAAAGAAAGCTTTTTGGGAGACTTTATTCCAGATGAGGGCCAGCCCTCTCCTGTTGACCAGGCGTCAAGACAGCTTTTGAAAGACCACCTGGACGAGGTTTTAGACACTTTGTCAGACCGTGAGGCCAAGGTTCTGAAATTGAGGTTTGGCCTGGAAGGCAACAAGCAAATGACACTGGAGGAAGTGGGGAAGGTTTTTGGAGTAACAAGGGAAAGAATTAGGCAAATTGAAGCAAAGGCGCTTCGAAAACTCAAACATCCGTCAAGACGCAAGAAACTCCAGGATTATCTGGAATAATAACTAAATGATTCTCTACGAATTTGAGGGGAAGGAGCTACTTTCCTCCTACGGCATAAATACACCAAAAGGAGAAGTTCTTAGGAAAGCCCAAACGCCAAGGCTAAAAACCCCACTAATTTTGAAAGCACAAACTTTGTCAGGGAAAAGGGCTGAGGCGGGTGGTATAAAAAAAGTAGAGAAAGAAGAAGACTTCAAAACTTCACTCAAAACATTGCTCGGTAAGAAAATTAACAAGGAAGAAGTGACTACGGTGCTGGCAGAAGAAATAGTAGACCACGACGAAGAGTACTATGTTTCTCTTTCCTACGATACGGCTTCCAGGGGACCAGTACTAACACTAGCCGCTCGAGGGGGTACAGATGTAGAAAAGAGAGAAAGCCTTAGTTTTCCCGTTAGCCCCTTAGCCGATACGCCACCCAAAATAAAAGCACCGGCGGGTTTTGAGAAGGAGGACTTTGAAACATTTACTTCAGAGGTCTTTCCAAAATTACTAAAACTTTTTTTTGATGAAGACCTGACGCTTCTTGAA
>CALEZE010000116.1 GCA_937928235.1 uncultured bacterium
TATTGTTTTTTTATTTCCTTTTCCCTTACGGCTGGTGGTTTCTTTATGATCAATTTAAGTTTTTTGGAGTCAGAAAGTTTCACTATTTTCTTTGCCAAATTAACAACCTTTATTGGCTTGCCAGAGCCAATATTAAAGACTCTTATCCTTTTCTTCTCCAAGAGTTTCTTTTCCACTAACGCAAGATAAGCATCTACGGCGTCGTCAATATATAAAAAGTCCCTAACTGCACCAAAATCCCACATCACGGGGTTTTTCCCCTCAATAACTGATTCAATTAATTTTGGCACAAGCCGCGTCATGTTTGTATCCCCTGGACCGTACAAATTTACAAACCTAGGAACCTCCACTGGAAGACCGTAGGTGTCGGCAAATGATTGTGCTAAAAGATCCGCACATGCCTTACTTGTCTCATATGGCCTGGAAGGCTGTGGATAATATTCTTCTTTGTACGGCAAGTTCGGATTATCCCCATAAACATGTGTTGAAGAGGCAACGATTACTTTCTTCACCTTGTTCTGTCTTGCTGCTTCCAAAACATTCCAGGTTCCTTTTACATTTACTTCAAATGTTTCTATTGGCGACTCTTCCCCCACCTCGACAATTGGTTGTGCCGCAAGGTGGAAAACCACTTCAACCTTGTTCCTTTTAATTACTTTGTTAACTGTCTCAAAATCCTTAACACTTCCTTTCTCCTGCTTGTAAATTTTCCCAACCAATTTCTCAAGGGCAAGAAGTGATGGTTTTTTTATCTTTCCTCTAGTGAAAGTAACCACCTCCGCACCTTCCTCTATTAATCTTTTAGCAAGGTTTGCCCCAACAAAACCATTAGCCCCTGTAACCAAAACTCTTTTTTTGTTCCAAAACTTACTCATTTTTTCAAAATTCTTTTTAATTCCTCTTTAACTGTTGGCACACCGTAAACAAAAAGCATGGCAAAACTCATCAGAGGATGAATAAACCAAGCAGCATCTCTTACTTTCACAAATCCTTTAATCGCATCCCAGGTGGGCACCATAAATGTGGATGCCACAAGAATGTATTTTATCAGCTTTGTCCTGTCTTTTTTAGGTTCATAGACACTAAAACGGCGTTTACTAAAATCCTGAAAATGATAAATCTCTATATATTTTTTCCGTCGCATTAGAAAAGGGATAACTTTGTTGTTTGTAAGGTGGATAATGGTATCTTTGACGCTTGCATATTTGTCAAAACCTTTGTTTATCAAGTCCACATGCACATCTATGTGGAAAAATTCCCCAACCCCGGCTTTCGCCTCTTTAAGTAAAAGTTTCCGCCTAACCAATGCGCCGTTTCCCCCAAGGGCTGGTACCTCCCCTGGTGAGTGTTTGACTAAGTAGTAGCTACCTTTGTCTTTCGCCTTCCCCCAAAGATTGTACTTATCAAATGCATAAGAAAGATGGTTGTTTTTCCCAAAGTAATAAGGAACCGGGTCACTCCCACCGACTAAAGCAAAATACCTATCCAGAAGGGTCATCTTGGGATCATAATGGAAACGCAAAGGCTCCGCACTAACAAGTTCCGGCTCTTCGCCAAAAGGCCTCACCATTCTCTTCAACCATTTTTTGTGAGGTAGAATATTGTCGTGGTCCAAAAGAAGAAGAAGTTCGTTCTTGGCCCTGTTGACCCCTACTGACTTGTTGTATTCTGCTCCTTGTAAATCTGCTGGGACTTTTATCAATCGTGGTTTAAATTGTTTAATCAAAGAAAGCGTTTTATCTGTGCTTCCCCCGTCTACAACAACAATCTCTATTTTGTTTTGTGGATAATCTTGTTCCCTAACACTCGCGAGCGCATCCGCTATGGTGCGCTCTGAGTTGAAAGTTGTTACAACTACAGAAATTGTTGGTAGTTTATTTTTTGCCATTTGAGATTTTCTCGACTAATTTAAGACTTAGCTCCCTTGATTTGTCCCAATCAAAGTTTTTGCTCCAACGAACTGCTCCTTCGGAAAGCTTCTTGTATTTAGCCGTATCATTTAACAAACTCTCAATCTCTTCTGCCAATATCGATGGTGAGTTTTCTCTTGTTATTATCCCACTTTGTCCATCACTCACCGAATCTACCAACCCTGCTGAATTATAAGCAACAACCGGTGTCCCAACCGAATTTGCTTCAATGTTAACCAGACCCCACCCTTCTCTAATAGACGGGTT
Source organism: uncultured bacterium (assembly GCA_937928235.1). Lineage (GTDB taxonomy): Bacteria > Patescibacteriota > Microgenomatia > UBA8517 > UBA8517 > CALEZE01. The sequence continues at coordinate 2,178 of CALEZE010000116.1, forward strand.
AATTAAAATATCCGTTTTTGCCAACAGTTCAAATTTCTTTTTGTTACTAACATGTCCCCAAAACTTTACACTTCCCAAAAGCCCAAGTTTTTTGGTAAGCCTTTTAATACGGCCTTCGTAAGATTTAGTTTCGGCCCTACCTGTCACCCAAAAGCGATATTTACCAAAATCTTTCAAAAGAGAGAAAGCATGAAGCGCATCTTCTATCCCCTTGTCTTTGGAAATAATCCCCAGGTAAGTAACAGTTTTTACATCTGACATCTTAGATCGAATATCTGTAGCCTTGCCCGCCAAGATAACACCGTGTGGTACAACTGTAATTTTTTTGACTGGTATCCCCAATTCGGCAACTTCCCCTTTTGCCGAGGCAGATCCCGTCATAAAATAAGTATTCTTATACAAAAGGAAGATGGCAGGTTCTAGTAAATAGCCCAACAATCCAACAAGCCAGTTAAGAGGTGTGGGAAGGGGGTTAGTAAACCAAACCTCCCGCGCGGGCTCCTGGATAACTGCCAGTTTTGGCTTACTAACAAAAAGCGGAGTAAAAAAGGGTATGCCATGAAACTGGTCCACCACAAAATCAAAATTTTTTCTGTTTTTAAGATAATAAAAAAAACCAGCAACTTGCACACCCAAATACTGCGAGCCATTGCGAATTATTTTTATACCGTCTAGACTCTCCTCTTCCCTCAATCCGTCTTGGTAAGATGCAAAGAGTGTAACCGAGTGACCTTTCGCCACCCAGCCCTTCATGTGTTCGTGCATCACCTGCTCTGCCCCTCCAGCCAAGGGGTGCTTCGGGTCACGCCAAGAAAAAACTAAAATGTTCATTATTCTTTTACTCTCCACACCTCTGCGTTTGCATTGGCATAAACAAGCTCGATGTTAAGGTCTCCTGGGGAAAATGGTGGGCTTTCTTTGTAGTCTTCATACTTCACTACATAGATATACTTGGCATTTAACTTTTCAAATTCCTCACGGGCAACCTGCTGGTTCTCCGCTACAAATACAGACTCGTTGTATACAACCCGCTTTCCCGCTCTTTTCGTAACATAGCTTCTCTCGTTAGCAAATACTGCTGGTTTAAATTCTGTCTGGTATTCGCATGCAAGACATTCCCTATTAACAACAACTACCTTTCCTTCTGGTAAGACCGATAGGCGATAAAGTGCGGCCACTTCTTCCTGGCTTACGAAATATGTTGTGCTGTTTTGGTTAAACCATCTTGCTACTAAAAATAGGGTGGGGACAATTAATAAAGTTAGCCCCAACATTTTTGCCTTTTCGCTTATTTTCAAAAATCTTATTCCAAAACCAGCCACAATAAACAATATGACCAATAACGCCAAGAGTGCCATAACCCTTCTTGTTGCAAGAAGATGTTTGGCTTCTGAGGTGAGCCCTTTTATTAAAAGTCCTTCTTCCGGAACCAGCCATTCGTCTTCAACTACTATTATTGCCCCTTCTTCTGTTTCGTTTACAGTAAGCGCGTAACTTTCCCTTATAACCCGCGGCACACTCAACTTTTCAATTCCAGAGAACAAAATTTCCTTTTCCGAAAAATTAATTGTTGCCCCAGAATCAAAAGCCAGAAGAACTCCGTTCTCGCTTCTGTCGGCAGAAATTATCTCTCCAGTGTTTTCAATCTTCCAAACATTGTCCTTCGAAGAAACTTCATCTAAATACGAGGGGGTGTTTATTGAGAGTCTGTATTCTTTGTTAGGAGAGATGCTATACGGATCCACCAAGCTGGAGTGGTAAGACCTAAAATCAAAAAGGGTAAAATCTTCTCCCTCGCTTCTTGCACCAACCCTGTAATGTGGTGACTGGTACCATAGTGTTCTGGGAGCATCCACTTCCAACAAATCTTCCGACTCAATAAGGTGGTCTGGGCTAAGACCGGGAAAAGCTTGCTTATACCATTCCGCAAACTCCGACATGGTGACTACGGCCATTTCTGCAGATTCTTGCAAGTCTCGCGCAATACCGAGCTGCTTGGCATATTCTCTTCCATAAGTTTCAGGTTGCAAATCCCCTTCTAGACCTATGGTTATTTGTCCGTATTTATTTCCATTTGTCTTAGCAAACAAGTTAACAAGTTTTTCAAAATACTCAGTAGGTAGACCAATTTCCGTTATTGAATAATCTTGGGTGCTATAAAGACTGCTGAAGTATCCGTGATAAGGATCTCTCGGTGCCCATTGAATATTTACAACTCCAAGTTTATTTTCTTCACTTGTTGCAGGAACTGCTGGGTGGTTACGACTCACATAAAAAGGCATCCCCCAATATTGCCCCCACACTTGGTATCCATCTGTGGAGAACTGGTCTGCAACTCCAAGATTTACAGTCACTCCATACTTTTCAGCCATATAAGAGAGCGAAAAAGCATCCGTCCACCAAGAACCAACAGAAGTGGGATAGTATCCAAATCTCTCATAAAACTCAGCAAAGAGTGTGTCTATTAATAGTATTCTTTCCTCTTGGTTATAGCCGGACAGAAAAACGCTTGTTGCGTGATGCCAGAAATCTGTGTCGTTGTAGGCAACTCCTGCAGCCTCTGCAAAACCCGGGGTAATTTCCAACCACAAGCCCAATTCCTGGTTTTCCCCCATAGATTGTGTAACACGAAACACCCCTGAGTGAACCAGCGCATCATATGTTAGAAGCCAAGTCGCGGGAAGGCCTGACTCTTGAACAGCAGTGTGCTGGGCTGACACACTTTCGCCAGGATCCTTGGTGTACCTCGAAATCCGAACAGGGTTAACGACATTTATGAATTGATTTTCTGCCGCGTTAACTGGCCTTGGATAAAACAACAAAAGGGCGCCCATTAAAACTGCGAATAGGAAGCGAACAAATTTCATGACTTCTTTTTAAGAGACTTGTATTCGGGGGCAAACCAATTCTGTCTATTTTTATCATCGTAATAGCGCAATATATATAGTCTGTAAAACACCGCTAGAGTATCCTGGAACATGCTTAGCACTGTTTTTATAAAACCTTTTGAGGCAATTGTTGAAACACCACCTTTAAATTCCATCTTTATTTCCACTGGTGCTTCGTAAATTCTTGTGTACCCTAGATGGCGAGCAACTGAAAGCATTTCTATATCAAAAGCAAATTCTTTCACTAAAAGTCTGGGGAGTACTTTTTTAAGGACTCCCTTTCTAAAAAATTTAAGCCCTACTTGAGTGTCTTTTACATTGAGACCGAAAAGCATTCTGACAATGGTTTGGTAACCCAAGGACAAAAGCTTTCTTTGCCAAGGGAAACTTACCTTGCTCGCAGGATGCCTTTTAGACCCAACAACAATGTCTGCCTTGTACCATTCCATGTGTTCCAAGAGCATCGAGAGCCCATTTGGGTTAAGTTCAATGCCGGCATCGATAAATCCAACAATATCGCCCTTACTTTCGCTCATTCCATAGCGAACTGCATGACCTTTCCCCAAATTTTTTTCGTACCCTATTACGCGAACTTCTTTGTTTTTCTTGGCATAAGCCTTTGCGCGCTCAAAAGTTTTGTCGCGAGAGCCATCGTCTACACAAATAATTTCATAGGGGTGTCTTATTTCCGCAAGCACCGACTTTACCTTTGCGAGATTTTTTTCAATAAACTTTTCCGCCTGATAAGCGGGAACCACTACAGAAATTAGGCTTTTATTACTTATTTTTGAATTCATAGCCAAAGTATATGAGAAGTGCCACAAGAAGGAAAGAAACGCTCACTACAGAAACCCAAACCACCTGAGCTAGAGATGAGTGGAAAAAGTAAATTCCAAAGACCTGGAGGGCTGCTGCAACAGTCATTATATAAGCAACTATAGTTTTTTCCCTTGATAAGAAATAGTTTGTAATAAACGAGGAAAGGGAGAAAAGAACCATAAAAACCCCAAAGAATGCGACCAGTCCGGATGCAGGAAGGTAAGCGTTACCAAAAAGTGCGCTTATGGCGAATTCTGGAAATAAATAAAACAAAAGAAGAATAAAAAGGGAGATTGCTAGGCTCAAAAAAAGACTAGTCAAGAAAACTTTTTTGGTGGAAGCACCTTTTGCAAACCTCTGTGAAGCAAGAGGAAACATTACAAGCGCAACTGGTGCGGTGCCGTAGTAAATCATTCTGCCGAGGGTGGAAACTGCGGCATAAAGCCCGGCGTCATATGAGGAAAAATAATGTTTCACCATGGCAACATCCGTCATAAAAAATGAGCTTGTGGCAATGGATGACAAAAGAATAGGTACGGAATATTTTGCAAATTTCTTTCCTTGGGTAAACCTTCCTCCAGATTTTTTCATTCGAAAATCTTTAACAAATAGGTAGCTCAACAAAAATACTGTTACTGAGGCTACAAGCATCGCAAAAATCACACCACCCACAGAAAAACCTAAATAAACAAACAACAATCCGAGAACTAGGCGTAGTATTAACTCCGTATTACTCAAAACCACAACCTGCCAAAAACGGACCAGTCCGTGCAAGAAGGATCTGTAGACCAAAAGCGCGAAGGAGAAAAACATAGTTGGCGCAGCTATAAAAAAGATCTTGGTATCTATGTGAAGAAAAGAAGCAAGCATTGGAGAAAGTAAACCAACAACTACCGCTATGGCGAGTCCAATTTTATATGTATAGCCATCAAGCCATTTAAATAAAGTTGTCTGCCCTTTCTTGTCCACAGACGCAACGAACTTTACGATAACCAAGCTTAAGAAAGAAAAAGTCGCACCGATAAGGCCTGTTGTAGCAATAAAGGCAGCAACTTCCGAATAAAGCGATGGCCCAAGGACCCTGCCCATCAGAAGGTGATAGGCATAGGCAACCACATTTGCCAAATTGCTTCCCACAAGCATTATCAAGCTTCCGGAAAATACGGGATTTTTGAAAAAGTTCCGAAGGGAAAGCCTTTGCTTAAATATTGAAAATTCGTAAGTGAGAATTCTTTCTATCATGAAACCCAATATCCTCGTGCAAAAAGTGCGGTAGCTAAACCTAAACTTATGAAAAGCATTGTAACAATAATCTGCTGAAGAAGTTTGGGCAATTTTTGATTGTACTGAGAAATAAGAATATAGGCAGGAAACAAAACGAGTGCGTAGCGTGGAAGCGAGGAAAAACTACCAGAAAAAGTGGGTGCGAGGTAGCCAAGGGTCAAGAACAAAGCGTAGCTCAATCGAAGTTTAAAAAAGGACAGAGCCGAAAGAGCAAGAAAAAGTCCTGCAACTAGAAATTCCAACCAACCCGTAAAAACAGATGGTAAGTATGAATAGTTAAGGTTCGGTAAAATTTTGAAAATATATCTGTAAAACACCTGAGGTAAAAGTATCAGTTGACCCGATCTTTGTTCTCCAAAAACTTCGTTTAAAGATGTAAAAAACGCAAGAGGATCCCCTGTCCTAATTTCTAAAAAGTACATATAAGAAAAAAGGCCCACTGGTATCAAGAAGAGAGGAAGAGCTAAGGCCATTTTTTTCCAGTTGAATTTCAAATTTTTACTAATAACTTTCTGGGATATTGCATACTCTGCCAAGAGTGCGGGGAAAAGAATAATACCAATCGGTCTTGTTGCACTTGCGACCATTCCCAAAATGCCGGCCGCAAGGAAGTTTTTCTGTCTTGCAAAGTAAAAGCTCCAAATAGCCAGAGCAAAAAAAGTGCCCTCCGTATAAATGCTACCGAAGTAATAGCTGGTTGGAAAAAGTAGGAGAAATATCAAAACTTTTTTTATGTTTTTTCTATTTAAATCAAGTGCAAGCAATTTCCAAAAACCAATTACCCCAAGAAGGAAAGCGGTGTGACTTACAAAAAGACCTGAAGAAAAGAATGAGTGTAAAGTCCTGGAGCCAAGGGTAAAAATTTTTATTAGAAGAGGATAAACCGGAAAGAAGAAATACCGCAGATTTGTATACCCATCTCTGGCAATTGATAAATAGTGCTCGCCGTCAAAGTTCCCCCAACTCCAAAACCAGGGTGCGCCTTTGTAAAGACTCATACCCCCACCTAAGTAGTTTTCTTGTAAGGGGAGAAGCCTAACGGCAAAAAACACTAATACCAAAAGCAAAGCCCTCCATATAAAAAAACTTCCCAGTAAAAAGGGGTAGTCCACTTCACTCTTTTTTGTTCTTCTACTCATTTAGTTTCTTGTAAACATCCAATGTCTTCTTGGCAGTTTTTTCCCAAGAGAGATTTTTTGTATGAACAAGTCCATTCTTACTTAGCTCCCCCTGGAACTTTTTGTCCTTCATAAGTTTCTTAATCTTTTCAGTAAAGCTTTTTACGCTTTTGGGGTTAGCAAAAACAGCAACACCTTCGGCAATTTCTACATGGGCTTGAATTTTGCTTGCCAAAACAGGAGTGCCTACAGCCATTGCTTCCAGTACAGGTAAACCAAAACCCTCGTAGTAAGACGGTTGGCAGTAAAGTGTTGCCAAGTTATATATTGCAACCAAGTCTTCATCTGGGACAAAACCAAGTCTCATTATCTTTGGGTTCACTCTGAAATGGTCAACCAACTTTTCGTAGTGAGCAAGTTCTGGGTGGGGAAGGTTGAAAAGAAACCGTATCCAGTCTTGTGGCCCGGAGAGAGTATCAAGACCCATACCTTTGTCCTCAATATCCATGGCTTGCTTTCCACAAATGACAAGTGCAACATCCGCTTTTTTACAAGCTTTAATGAGTGTTAAAATATTTTTGTTGTAGTTTATATCCCCGACATACAGTACAAATTTTTTGGGGAGCTTGTATTTCTTTCTAACTTCTTCCAGTTGGGTCTTTGAATTTATCTTTTTAAATATTGACCTCGCCGCCAAATGAGCCACATGAACCTTTGTTGGTTTAACGCCCAAGAATCTGCAAATGTCTTTTTTAGAAGTTTCCGAAATTGTAATTACAGCATCAACATTTTTCAGTCTTTGTTTTTGAACAAAATAGCGAAACCTACCTTTAATACCGGCTGCATATTGCTCGGGGTAAATAAGGGGGATGGTGTCGTGTATTGTGACAACGCTTTTTTTAGCAACTTTGCTTACCGGAAGTGTCACAAAAAAGGGATGGAAGTTTTGGTAGTGGGCTATGTCGTACTTAGAAAGATCTTTTTGAGCAAAATCCACCTCTTCTATCTCTGTGTTTTTTCCTTTTACTCTTTTAAGAGCATCTAAAAGCTCTCTGGTGTGAACCCCTATCCCTCGTACCTTGTGTCCGCTAGTTAATGGTCCTGTATCAATTGCTACTCTCATTTTTCCCCTCCTCCCCAGTATTTAAAATATGCGATTGGAAAATGTAGCGCTGAAAAGGTTGACCATATAAAACCCCTCATGCCATCCAGTATGCCTTTGTGCAAGAAGTATAGTTTCAAGAAAACTATTAAAGGTTTTAATGTTGAATAGTAAAGAAGTTGTAGGGCATTCTTTGGCAAGTTGCCTTTCTTCATCTGAGAGACAGTAAAGCTTGTATATCTGTTGGCCCGTGACAGATACCTTGAAAAGGTGGGTGAGTCGTGATGTTCCAGGTCGTGGGCTAGCCAAGACACTTTTCCTTCCAACTCAATTTGTTCGTGCACTGACTTAGCTGGAAAGTGTGCTTTGCCGTTTTTGACAAGCCTTATCACTCCATCTGGGTAAACACCTGCATGAATTAACGGTTCGCCCAAAAACATGTTCCTCCTCGGTATGAAAAATCCGACAACTTCACCTTTCCCTTTACCTATCTCCCCGTCTCTTTCCTCAATTAATTTTTGGTGGCGTTCAAACAATTTCATCTTCCTTTTTGGAAGTTTTCTTTTTTTAAGCTCTTCCTCGGTCATATCTATTATTTCCCTTATTTCTTTGGCCAGTTCCGGGGTAACCCTTTCGTCTGCATCAAGTTGAAGTATCCACTCTCCTTTTGCCTTATCCAAAGCCTTTTGTTTAGTTATATGAAAAACTTCCTCATGAGGCTCGCTAAAAACTCTCGCCCCATACTTTTTTGCAATCTCACAAGTCTTGTCGGTGGACTCCTCGTCAACAACAACAATGTCATCCGCCAAACCCTTTACAGAAGCAAGGCATGGCCCAATATTTGCTTCTTCGTTCCTTGTTGCCAACACTACTGATAACTTGTTTTTCATTTAATTAATCACAACTTTAAAATACAGGTGCCCGTTTGTTCCGTAAATCTTTTTAACGACATTAGCTAAGTCCGATATTTCCTCATCAGTCCCGGCAATCACCATATTCCTGTAAGACTCTCTTATCCTATCCCAGTTATCAATCTCTACAAAGTAATAGTCGTCAAAATGAATAACTGTGGAAAAACCGAATTCGTCCCTGGGTGTTAACGAGTGATCCTTCTGAAATTCTGCCGGTGGATACTTCAGGTAAAAAAGATAGAGAATATAAGGCTGGTCATATCTGTGGGTGACAACAACTCCTTCATAATCATCTTCCACACTAGATGTAAATTCAACCAATTCTTTTACTCCATATTGTGAAGAAAACTTATACTCCTTTGCCATGTGGACCCAGTACATGTGTTGATACCTTGCAAAATTCCACACAATAAGGAGGCCTAAAGTAACAACCCCAACCTTCCCTAAAATCTTTTGTGTTTTCTTGTTCTCCAACCAAACTAGAATTGTCTCTAGCCCAAAAGCCGCCATGACTGTTAGTGGGATTGCCATGTTTTGTGCACGCAAGGCGTGTGGCGATTGAAAAGTTAGCGCGGCGGCGCTTGGTGCAATCAAAAGCCACCACAAAAACAGCTTCCAGCCCTTTTGTTCTTTGGTCCCTTTTTTAACGGTTGCAATAGCAAAGAGCCCAACGAGCACCAGCAAAATATCATACAGGTACGCTTGTCCGGTTTCCGGTACTTTATTGCGTTCTATGTCGTCTCCTGAAAGAAACAGAAATTCTACAGAGTAGTGCTCCGCCCAATTTTGTAAGAAAGCTAGACCATAATTAACTGCCTTGTTATGGTAAATCCTTGCCGGAAACGACAAAAAGCTTTCGTGCTGACCTCTTTGTTCATTTATTCTGTTGATTGGCCCATGGTCTGCGAAAAGACCAACACCGGCTGCCCTTGAAAGAACACTGCCTTGAGTAAGGTCTACAACGAGAGGGGCTAAAAGCAGGGCCCCGATCACAGCGGCAACCAGAATATCCTTTGCATGTTGTTTTACTTTTTTTGAATAAATAAGTTTAATTCCCAAGCCAAAAAGCGGGACTATCACTCTGGCAGCGTGATATGCATAGAGCGAGGCGACAAAAGCTATGGCAGAGAAAATATAAAACTTTCTTAGTTTTGTACTAGTCGCTCTAATGAATAGGTAAACCCCTAGAAGAATAAGGAAGGTTGCAACATTCACTTCCCATCCACCTCTGGAAAAATGGATATGCCATGGGGAAATGGCGAGAAATAGGGCAGCGATAAGAGCTAGACGCTCTTTTGAAAAAAGCTCTTTGACTAAAAGATAAATGACATAAATAGAGGCTATCCCTAAAAGTGTCGCTGGCAACCTAACAGCAAGCTCATTAAGACCTAAAAACTTCACAAAAGGTAAGACCATGTAAAAGTACAGGCCGGGTTTGTAATCGTTGAAAGACTGAAAATGTATAGGCCAAGGATTACCATGCTCGTCCTTGCCGGTTTCGAGTAGTGAATAAGCGTTATAGCCAATTGCCGCCTCGTCTGCGTTTAAAGCCGGATAAGTCGTCAACTTATAGAGCCTTAGAATTGACGCAGCTACTATTATTAAAAGCAGAATAAGCTTTGAGTACTTCTTTATCATTTTACCGCCAAAATTCTAAACGCTAAGTCTCCGCTTGGGTAATATATTTCGCTAACCAATTCAAAAGCTTCAGGGTCTTGAGAATCAAGCGGGGGTATACGAATCTCGTCGGCCGCAAAGAGCGTCCCGGTGTCACCCCTATTTACCGTCCAATCGATGGGGCAAAAACAAATGTTATCAAGTCTCTCCACTTGTCCAACATCTCCTGCCAAAACTTCCCTAAGATTGGCCTGTTTCTGGTATTCCGCTGGGTCGTAGCCTTTGCCACCTCCATAAAACAAAAAGTAAATGTATGGTTGGCTAAAAGATTGCTGAATCTTTATCTCTTTATAATCATTTTTAATTGGGTCTATCGCTTCAACCATTTGTTTATAACCATACTCCCAATACTTGGCGTCCGCTGTGGGTAAATGAACAAACTGAGCATCCAAAAAATAAGCAAGGCTTCCTAGATAAGCTATCGCCAGAGCAGAAGACCCAGCAAGTTTTGCGAGCTTTCCACTTTCTAGGTACTTTTTTAGTCTAAATAAGCCAAACCCCGCAATAACAACGAGGGGTATAACCATGTTAAAACTCCTCACGGCGTGGACCTGGTCCCTTGAAAGCGCAGAGGAAAGTGGCACGAGGAATAACCACAAAAGCAAAAAGGTTTTGGCTCTGCCCTTGGTCCTCAGAAGTGCTATAAAACCAATGGCTAAGGCAATAACATCTGCTAGTAACATCAAACCCTGGTGGGGGACTGAGTGTCTTGGGTTTTGCCAATCCCCTTCGAAGAAAAGAAATCTGGCGGAATAATGGTTAGACCAGCGACCTATTATTCCTCTAGTGAAATTGAGCGCTTCTGAGTGGAATAAATAATAACCAGGTGTGCCCACATTTTCGTTTCCTTGGTCTAGAAAGTCCTGCAAGTACTTTTCCGGTCTCGGGTAAGAAAATACGCTAAAGACATTAAGTCTCCCTGTCTTTCCTTGAAACAAACTAAAAATTATTGGCAATGAAACAACCAAACCCAGAAGTGCGGCGGTCGCCACCTTACGGCCATCTTTCTTCACCCAAATCAACACTTCTTTTCTATAAGTGACAATTAAAGTCAGCAACACTATCAAAGAGGAAAGCTTAGCGCCTTGGTAAGTTAGAAGTGTGGCAGCCAAAAATACCGCGGAATAAACTATGTTCTTTAAGTCTTCTCTTGCTCTTAAGAAGAAATAAATACCTGCCAAGGTAAGCGTTAACGCTAAATTTATTTCCCAAGCGCCTCTGGAAAAATGAATATGCCAAGGGTTTAGAGCAAGTAAAAGACTGGAAAATATTGCAATAAATCTCCGTTTGTCTGCCGTTTCTTTTTTGAGTAGCTCGCCGACAACTTTGTAAAGCAACCGCACTGCCAAAATACCGGCCAGGGCGCTAGGAAGACGAGTTGCAAATTCAGTAAGACCAAAAACCGCTATAGAAGGAACTGCCGTATAAATATAAAGTCCGGGTTTGTAATCACCAAAAGACTTAAAAATTAAGGGCAAAAGTTCCCCGTATTCGTCCCTACCCGTTTTTAAAATAGAATAGGCGTTGTAACCCAAGGCAGTCTCGTCTGGAGTAAGATGCGGCGGGTTCCCTCCTAAATTCCACAGCCTCAAGGCCGTTGCTATAACTAAAATAATCCAGATAGTATTTTTAACTAGTAGTTTCTTAATTTTCATAAAGCTCAAATGCTGTCTCATTGTCTAAAAAGTTTACCATTTGGATTAACTCCCAACCCTCTGGAACATTCCCCGGGCTGGTAACTAAGAGGCAGCTAAATTCTCCTGGGGAGCACGAAACCACTTCTCCACTTTCTTGATTAAATTCAAAGTTTCCGCTCCCTTCCTCAACCACCTGCCAATCGTTAATGAAAAAGAACTTATCAAAACTATCCACCCAATACCAACCGGTTTGGTAAAAGCGGTTAAGATTCTCATCTTTCTGGTACTCGCTAGGTTCCCACTTAAGGTAAAACAACATAAATTCATGAGGTTCCCCATATTTCTTGGTCATAACAATCTTGTCATATTTTTCGTAGTTCTCTTCGATAAACTCGGCAACCTCCCTGTGGCCATATTGCCAACTCCAGGAATACTCACTTGGATAAAGGGTAAAGTAATTCTTGAAATAACTCACCACCGAGAGAGTTAGCAAAACAAAATAGGTAAAAGCTAACAGTGCTCCAAGAGCTACTTTTTTCTTACTAGCACGAGACCATATGTCTTTTAATCCCAACGCGGTCAAAAACATTAGCACAGGAAGGATTGTTATTGCTCTTAAGACATGTGGCGCTTCTCTTGTAAAGCTTGAGGCAACAGGCCCCAACACAAGCCATGCAAGCAGCAAGCCCGAAACTTTGTCTCGCTTTTTAAAACAAAGTGCAATGCCCCAAAACAAAAACGGGAAATTAACAAGATAGATTAGTCCAAATCCCGGAGTACTAAACTGAAAATGGCTTCCTCCTTCAAAAAACAAGAATTCCGGCGAGTAGTGAGAAAGCCAGTTGGCTACAAAAGCATTTCCGAGATAGGTAGCTTTGTTATTTACGAGCCGGTTAAGTGTTGGGTTCAAACCAGAAAGCCGTCTTGATTCGTTTATTTCTGCAATGGCCCCTTCGTCTAAAACAGTCACCTTTGAATACCTTGCCTGACCAGTGCTTTGGGCAAGTTGTGCAAACATGGGCGCCAGAAAAATGGTGAGCAATACAATTGCTAAACCTAAGTTTTTGCGATGCTTCTTAAAACCAAGCTTTAATTCTTTCCAATAAATCACCGCAAGCGACACAAGGATAAGAGGTGTAAAAACGCGAGCAGAATTGTATGTCCAGACAGACAAGCCTAGAAATATAGCGGACGGTAAATAGTAGATGGTCTTTTTGAGGCCTTTATAAAAGCAATAAATCCCAGCAACTATAAAGAAGAGTGCCAGGTTTGCCTCAAAAGCACCGCGGGACAGAAAAAAAGTCCAAGGAGAAACTGCAACCAGTAGCGCCGCCAAAAGCGGGGTTACCTTGTCTCTGAAAAATTCTTTGGCAAGAAAGTAGCTAAGAACTACAGTACCAATACCGGCAAGAATGGATACCAACCTAACGGACAAGGCGTTAAGTCCTAAGAAAAATTCTGAAACTACAGTGAGGTATATATAAACGGGCAGCTTGTAATCGCCATAAGCTCTAAAAATAATTGGTAAAAAATTCCCCCACTCGTCCTTGCCGGTTTTTAATATGGAATAGGCGTTATACCCGTGGCTTATCTCATCCCAATTCAAAGAAGGCGGCACCATGGATATTTGAAAAAACCTAAGGACAGAGGCAAGCACTATGATTGCAAGAATAACTTTGTGCTTGCGGATAATTTTAGTTAGCTTTTGCATGAACTTTCTCTGAAGCGTCATGTATCCAAACTGCCGGCTCGCCGTTCTGATAATTAATTGTGTAGGTAGGAATTATTTCATAGGGAAAACCATCCGGTCTCCCCATAAGAACAAGTCCATCTTCAATGTCCTTCTCTTTGATGTCTTTGAATGTATAGTTTTCCAAGGTGTATTCAGGAATTTGGTCCACCCAACCATTGTGTTTTTTGTAGTCCCAGTTTTTAGTTGCTTCTTGGTAAGACACAGGATCCCACTTATTTACAAAAGCGATAAAAATCTGAGGTTCGGAAAGCCCTCTGCTTACAACTATCTCCCTGCCCTCATAATTTTCCACTAGCATTCGTGATGCTTCCATGTTTCCGTAAAGCATTGCTGAAGCATTTCTGGCGGGGGATATTAAAAAGTAGTCAGAAAGAAAGCCAAGTAATAAAAGTAGAGAAAAACCGGCATAGGCAACTAACACAAGCCTCTCTCTGTCTTTTGAAAAATTCCTTTTTATGAAAGCCAAGAATTCCACAGCCCCAATGGCTAATATGATTTGTAGAACTGGAAGCATAGAGGCTGCCCTGTTGGCCGCATATCCTCGCCCAGTTGTTAACGCGGCAGGGATTGGTGCTAAAAGAAGCCACCCCAACAAAAAAAGTAAAGCTTTCTTGTTTTTAGTTCTAAAAAGTACAGCGAGGAATCCAAAGATAAAGGCGAGTTCAAACCAATAAATTACACCCCGGCCAGGGATCATGCCGTAAGTAGCTTCTGCTGGCCCGCTAGTGAAAAGGTACTGGGGAGAGAGGTACTCGACATAATTTTTCAAAAACCTCGAAACGGGGATTTTGTATTTGTTGTAAAGTACACGCGTAAGCGTTGGATTTATTCCTAAATTGAATGCATGCACTTTGTATTCTGCCGACGCTTCCCTTATCCCCCGAAATATGCTCACATCACTCGCTCTTGCACCGGCCCCCAAAGTAAAGGAATAAGCCATTAACCCCAAAAACACCACGAAAATCCCGGCCGCGCGTGCGAGATGTTTTTTCGAAATATTTACAAACTTATCCTTATAGAGAATTGCAAAAAGCAGTAAGGCCAAGGGCGTCACAAGCTTTGCCGAGTGGTAACTAAAAAGATTTAAGCCCAAAACCAAAGAGCCTAGGTACAAAAACTTTTGCTCTTTAGCGCCCTTTAAAAGCAACCACAAACCCAGCGGCAAGAAAAAGGCAGTCAAGTTGGCCTCAAAAGCCCCACGAGAGAGCATTGTGTGCCAGGGCGAAACGGCGAGTAAGCCTGCAGCAAAAAGTGCTGTTCTCTTGTTAAAAAGCCTTTCTGTAAGCAGGAATACAACAAAAACTGCCAGTGCTCCTAAGAGTGCATTCGGCAAACGAACCGCAAACTCTGTTAAACCAAAGATTGCAATACTAGGAACAGCAAGATAGGCATAGAGTGGAGGTTTCGCATCACCAAAAGACTCCAAAACCAGCGGGAACGAATTCCCCCACTGGTCTTTGCCTGTATGCAAAATGGAATAGGCATCATAACCAAACGAAGCTTCATCGGGAGTAAAACCCACGGGGTAACTTGATAGCCCATATACTCTTAAAATAAAGGCTACAAGTAAAATCCCTGGAAGAAGCCATTTATTCATATTCAAATTATAGCTTCGTAGCCTTGAAATGTCGAAGGAATCTTGAAGCAAAAACGCCAAACAGAGCGGTGTTCACAGCACTTAACAACCTTGGAACTAAACGATTCCCAGTTATAAGCAGGTTAACCAAAGGTTCAAACTTCGGCACCCACCACAGATGATATAGATTAATCAGATTAACTCCCGAAATCCACGCATAAAGCGGTAAGAGTCCTCTTTCCAAAGCAGCAAGTACGGTAAAGGGTGCAAAAAGCGGGAACAAATATCTTTCGTGCATGTTGGTGAGAAGCATAAAGGAAGAAAAGGCAACGATGGAAAGTACCCATAAAACAGACTTCGCATCTTGTTTTTTCCAAACCAGGTAGATTGCATAGAGGTAAGAAATTCCGTACAACAAAGTGCCCCACATCTTAAAACTTAAGGGGCCAAAGAGTAGTTCGTGAGACTTCTCGTGAAGGCCAGTCAGTGCACCCCATAGATTAAATGCATTAGCAGTAATGACTTGCAACTGTTCTGTAAAAACCTTGTCTTTGTATAAAGTTACGAGCCAACTAAAGGGCTCGCCAGCAGAAAACGGAAGCGTTAAAGCTCCAATAACAAGGAGTGGTACGACAACAGAAAACAGGTATTGCTTCGGTCTGTATTTTTGACGAATCGAAAAAAAAAA
>CALEZE010000117.1 GCA_937928235.1 uncultured bacterium
CCTGGGTCTTTTACTTCGGCAAGTTCTAGGTAACGCTCTGTGGTGGAGAGCCTTTTGTGACCAACTATTTGAGAAAGAAGTACTAAGTCGACTCCAGCTTTTAAGTTTTCAATGAGGAAAGTTGTCCTTAGGTCATTTACAGAATAACTTGGGACATCGGACTTTTGCATGTATCTATCAATTGCTGCTCTAATGTTCCTAACAGCCAATGGGTTACCATTTTTGCTGATAAACACATACTCACTGTCTGATTCGGGTCTTTCTTCTTTGGTATATCTTTCAACTGCTTCTTTTGCGCTTTTGTTAAGAGGAACTGTTCGCTCTGGTTGAGTGGCATACGCTTCCACTGTTAATTTACCGTCTTTAAGGTTTTCCAGTTTAAGGTTGGCTACCTCTGAGATTCTTAGGCCTGTTTGCAAAATGAGTTCAACTATTGCTGCAATTCTTGCATCGTCTCTGACAACATCTCTGAGAGCCCTGTATTCAAGAGGGGAGAGGAACTTGGGTACGGATGGCTCGATCTTGGGGTGGGAAACTGGATCAGAAGGGTCTGCCGACGCCTTTTTTTCTGAAATTAAATATCTAAAGAAAGTTTTTATGGCATTTAGTTTTCTAGAAACCGTCTTGGGTGTGTATTTTTCTGAAAGCAAGGAGTCTCTGAAAGCTTCAATATCACTTGCTAGAACTTGTTCTGGAAGGACTTTGTTTCTACCATGTAAGAAGTCCAGGAGCTGTTCGATATCAGCCCTGTACGCAAGAATTGTAGAAGGGGACCTGCCCTTGTCTTCCAAATCTTTGATAAATTGAGGCAGGAGATTCTTAAGTGGTTCTTGTGCCATAATTAGGTAGAGTTACAAAAACTAATGTACATAATATCACCTTTTCTTTAAAAAGCAACGATATTATAGGTATTTTTGAGAAACTTGTCTACTATGAGAAAAGATCCAGTACGGGCTATTAAAGACAAACTAAAGGGCTATTCGAGGCTGGTTGCACTTGGTTTGACCATTCTTCTCATAGTTTCACTAGTGAGAAACATAAGAAAAACTCTTGAAGCGGAAGACAGGATAGGAAGAAAGGAAGTGAGAGTGGCAGAGCTTGAAAAAGAGAATCAGGAATTGCAGGAGAGACTTGAAAACATAACCGGAGAAGAGTTTGCAGAAAGGCAGCTAAGGGAAAAGCTTGGTCTGGCAAAAGAAGGGGAGACAATAGTTGTACTCCCAGACGAAGAAGTCTTAAGGGCGCTTGCTCCTGAGCGCAGAGAACCAGAGGTCACTCTACCCAAACCAAACTGGAAAGAGTGGGCAAACCTCTTTGGCGTGGATTTATAGCGTTGAGAATTAGCCTCAAAACTGTTATCATTTAGCCCGTACGTGCGGGGTAGTGTACGGCTGCACGCGAGGCTCATAATCTCGCAGACCGGGTTCGACTCCCGGCCCCGCAACCAAACTTCATCTTGCCAGCGTAGCTCAGGGGTAGAGCACAGGATTCATAAACCTGCGGCCGGTGGTTCAAATCCACCCGCTGGCACAGATCTGATATAATATTTATGCGCTGATCCAGAAGGTTGGAGCTGGGGAGCAAACGAAGCTAAAGAGCGTCCTGTTTAGGCAGGGAACAAAGGTGGCACCGCGGTAATACCGTCCTTTTTTAAGGGGCGGTTTTTTGTTTTTATAGATTTAAACATATGAAGAAAAGAGTCTTGTCAGGCATAAGAGCGACTGGAAGGCTGCATCTCGGAAACTATTTGGGTGCGGTCAGGGGGATGTTGGAATTGCAGGAAAGTTCTGATTACGAAACTTTCTATATGGTGGCGGACCTGCACGCAATTACCACCCCGTATGACAAAGAGTCTTTACGAGAAAATGCCAAAGAGGTAGTAAGAGACTACTTAGCTGCAGGTTTAGACCCCAAAAAGAGCACGCTTTTCGTCCAGTCTGATGTACCAGAACACACAGAGCTAGCTTACTTTTTTTCAACTGCAATAAATGTAGCAACACTCCAGCATTTACCGACCTTCAAGGAGAAGGTCAAACAATACCCGGAAGAGGTTACAATGGCACTTCTTTATTATCCGGTTCTGATGTCCTCTGACATCTTGCTTTATAAGGCTGAAAAAGTTCCTGTGGGTATTGACCAGGAGCCGCACTTAGAAATTGCCAGAAAAATTGCTCGTAAAATGAACGACAAATTTGGGACAGATTTTCCAGAACCCACAATATTTAAAACAGAAGGCGAATATGTACCATCCCTTACAGGGGAAGGGAAGATGAGCAAATCTGTTGAGGGTAGTTACATAAACCTGACAGACGATATAGACACAATTAGAGAAAAACTTTCCAAAACCCCAACAGATTCTGGCAAGGGAAAGATTACCAAATACCAAAAGGAACCAGTCAGTTTGGAAGGCTATAAAAAATACGAGAGCGATCACAGAGTTGAGGCCAAGGGGGTTGCAGCGCTTATGTATCTAGTCGAACTTTTTCAAAGCAAAGAAAAAAGAAAAGAGTACGAAAAACTTTATACAACTACAGGCGTAAAATACGCAGAACTCAAAGAGTCTTTGGCGGCCTCTATTTATCGCGACCTAAAACCAATCCAGGAAAGACGCGAAAAACTAACAGACAAAGAGATAGAAAAAGTATTACAAGAGGGTGCCAAAGAGGCGCGAAAAGTTGCAAGCGCTACTATAAAGGAAGTTAAGGAGAAAATGGGATTATATGGCTGACACAGTAAACATCAAAGATTTCCAAAAATTAGATATTCGCATCGGTACCGTTACCAAAGCAGAGGTTCCGGAATGGAGCCATTGGGTCATAAAACTTACGGTAGACTTGGGAGAGGAAATAGGGGAGCGAACGATATTTGCTGGTGTTTTAGGTTTTTATGAGGCAAAAGATTTGGAAGGAAGGCAGATGCCTTTTGTTGTTAACTTGGAACCCAAAAAAATTGGACCAAAGGGTGACTACAGTCAAGGTATGATGATGGCAGCTTCTGAAAAATTAAAAGAGCCTGTGGTGGTCAATGACGAAGAAACTTTGGAGAAGCCTGTTCTTTTTAGCCTCACAGAAAAAGTACCAAACGGTACAAAGATAAGATAGGTATATACTTTTGGATTTACCAAAAGTGCGGTATACTTTCCTGCATGGCAGCCTTAAAAGATATCAAAAATGTGGGCAAGAAGCCCAATAAAAAGCGCATCTTCAAGTTCAGGATTAATCTTTGGACAATAGTGCTCATTGGTCTTATTGTCCTTTTCTTCTTGCCGGCGCTCCTTTCTTTGGGAGACTTTGTTGGGCAAGACCAAAGGGTGGAGGTTTCTCAACTTCTTACAGACATTAAAGAGGAAAAGGTCAAAAAAATTGAGGTTCAGGAAGAAAGATTAATCCTTACTTACAATGACGACTCGTATAAGTTGGCTTTCAAAGAAGAAGGACAGAGCTTCTCTGAACTTTTAAAGTCTGCAGACATTGATCCGTCCACTGTTAATTACACCGTTGTCGACCAGTCTTTGACCAAGGCATTTGGAGAGATCTTGGGAATACTTCTTCCCGTTGCTTTAATGGCCGCCTTTTTCTTTTTCATTATTAGGAGTCAGAGCAAAGGTGCACAGGACATTTTTTCTTTTGGTAGAAGTAACGCAAAACTCTTTGCAAAAGGCAAGCAAAATGTCACCTTCGAACATGTTGCTGGTGTAGATGATGCAAAGAAAGAACTACTTGAGGTGGTGGACTTTCTTAAGAATCCTGCAAAGTACAGAAAAATTGGAGCCAGGACCCCCAAAGGCGTACTTCTGGTTGGCCCTGCAGGTGTAGGAAAAACACTTCTTGCGCGAGCTGTTGCGGGCGAGGCTGGTGTGCCATTCTTTTCAATGGCCGGCTCTGAATTTATGGAAATGCTTGTCGGTGTTGGTGCCAGCAGGGTGAGGGATCTTTTTCAAACTGCCAAAACCCAGGCTCCTTCAATAATTTTTATAGATGAGGTAGATGCAATTGGCAGACAAAGAGGGCGCGGCATGATGGGTGGACACGACGAGCGAGAACAAACCCTCAACCAAATATTGGTTGAGATGGACGGGTTTACACCTAATGATAAGGTTGTGGTTGTAGCCGCAACCAACAGAGGAGATCTTTTAGATCCTGCACTTCTTAGGCCTGGAAGGTTTGATAGGCGAGTGGTTCTTGATATGCCTGACAAAGACGGCCGCGAAGCAATTCTGAAAATCCATGCTAAAGGTAAAAAGTTTAGACCTGGAATTAAGTGGGAAAGAGTGGCGGACAGGACAGTTGGCTTTTCAGGAGCAGACCTTGAAAACATGTTAAATGAAGCTGCAATTTTGGCGGCAAGGGAAGACAAAAATACAATTGCGGAAAAAGAAATTGAGCAAGCGGCAACTAAAGTAAAACTTGTTACTGCGAAAAAGCGCTTGCAAAGTGATGAAGACAAAAAAATCACCGCCTACCACGAAGCAGGGCACGCCATTGTCACACATTTTTTGCCCAAGATGGACCCTGTTCATAGAATTTCCATAGTTGCTCGTGGCCTTTCTTTGGGCCACACACTTATCCCACCTGCTGCAGATAGAACCCACGAAACAAGGTCTAGAATGCTTGAACAAATAGCCGCTATGCTCGGGGGAAGAGCTGCTGAAAAGGTTGTTTTTGACGAGATGACTTCGGGGGCCTCTAATGACATTGAAAGAGCAACAAGACTCGCCCGCGCCATGGTGGTGGACTTTGGTATGAGCTCTTTGGGGCCTGTTAATTTAGGACCTCAATCTGACATGGATGACATGGGCAAAATGAATTGGTATGAGCCTGCAAACATCAGCCCGGCAATGCAGGAAAAGGTG
>CALEZE010000118.1 GCA_937928235.1 uncultured bacterium
GTTTCGTATCCATAAAGCCACCTGGGTGGAGTGTGACAATAACAAATCACTTTAGTTTTTGGCCCTACCCTGAAACCTCTGGTTATGTACCAACTTGAACTTGTAATAACAATGTCGTAATCGGTAAAATCAAAGCTCTTCCATATAAGTGGAGCCAGAAATCTTAGAGGGCTATAAAGTCTCCAAACTTTAAGAATTGGCGCCAAAAAACTTTCTTTTATTCTTACTCCTTTAAATTCCTTGTCTGCAGTTGACCCTTTTACCCGAAACGCAGTAAAAACAGTGGCGTCTGGATAGGTCTCAGTTAGCGCTTTGAGAACTCTCTCTGCCCCACCATACTCTTTGATGTAATCGTGTACCAGTGCAATCTTCATTCGTTTCATTTCAAAACAAAACTCCTTGTTTTTCTTCCTCTATCTTATCTCCCAAGGTTTTAACTCTCCTGGTTAGGGTTTTAAAGCCGTAATTTTCAAAAAGACTCAAAAGTTTTGGAGAATTTACCTGCCAACTAGCCATTTTGTCTACATCAAATGTGATATCGACATCCCTCACTATTTTTGCTAGTTTTTGAGAAGTAAGTGCAGATTCTTTGTGTTCTTTTAGTTTATTAGCCACGGTTTCTGGAATTTTATCTAAGTTTTTATAAACATCCTCCAGTGTGCCGTATTCATCCAAAAGCTTTTCTGCAGTTTTTGGCCCCACTCCAGGAACGCCTTTGTAGTTATCTGAAGGGTCGCCAACAAAGCCTTTGTAATCAACGATTTGACTAGGTCTAACTTTCATTTTCTTAACAACCTCTTCTTCCCCCATCAATACAGCGTTACTTAAACCACCAATAGGTAAATACACCTTCGTCTTTTTGTTCACCAGTTGCAAAATATCACGGTCTCCTGTGACGATATTTACTTCATCCACTTTTGCCTTTTCTGCAATAGTGCCAATAAGGTCGTCCGCCTCAAAACCAGCCATTTCAAAGACAGGAATTGCCATTGCTTTGGCAACATCCTTTGCTTTAGAAAACTGACTCACAAGCTCCTTTTCGGTTTCAGGTCTGTGGGACTGATAATCCTCAAACATCTCTTTTCTGAAGGTGGGTTCTTTTCTGTCAAAACAAACCGCTATGTGAGTGGGTTTTAGGTCTTGAATAACTTTCAAAAGCATTGAAGTAAACCCGTAAACAGCGTTTATGGGTTCGTTTTCTCTTGTAGTAAGGCTTGTAGGAAGAGCGTGATATGCACGGTGCATGATTGCATGCCCATCTATCAGTACGAGTTTTGTCATCTGAGGTATTTTAACAGAAGATTTGAACTAAAAGATGAAACTGGCAGGTCAAACTCTGGTCAAAAACCAAAGGGGTGATTGCTCACACTCCCTGCCAAGTTATTACTCCGTTTTCTCTTCCTTCCTGGAGGGCATTCCTGCAGCGAGGCCACGAAGCATATAGAACAAGCCGATAACGAACAGCACGGCTGCCAAATATGCTCCGAAGATCAGGTAGACACTGCTGTACCACAGGATCGCTAAACCCATTTCGCGCATTTCGTCTCCCCTAGCCGCACTGCTCCCCCAAAAAGTGAGGAAAACACCGAGAAGGAACAGGTTCGTTCCAATCATTGGTGCACCCATGTGTATGGATTCCAGGACGGACAAAAACGGTAGTAAAGGTACTAATGGAAAAGTCACACTACACCTCCATTGGTGTTTGTTACCTTGGAATTAGCCCGCTTGAGAGCTTGGTAACATAGTGGGGAGAGTAACAAAACTGAGTGGAAAAGTCAATACTATCGGCTATTTTTTCTTTCCTACTATTTCTTCAAAGTCTTCGCGGTCGAGAGTTTCTTTTTTCAGAAGTTTCTCAGAAACCTTATCTAAATCTTTCCTGTGTTTTTTGACCAGGGAAACGGCATCTTTGTAGGCCTTGTCCATTATTTTTTTGACCTCCATATCCACCTTTTCCTGCATTGCCGGGCTGATGTTTGCAGGCTCATACCAATTCATTTTCCCCATGTCATCCATATCAGACTGAGGCCCTAAATTAACAGGTCCCAAAGAGCTCATTCCAAAGTCCACTACCATGG
>CALEZE010000119.1 GCA_937928235.1 uncultured bacterium
CACAGGTATTTATCTCCCCGACTCTGCAGGCGAAAAACCTCAAAAAGCCAAGGTACTAGCGGTGGGCCCCGACGAAGTTACAGAAAAAGGTACAAAGAAAGCTTCCCCTGTTAAGGTTGGCGATGTTGTTATATACAAGAAATGGGGAGGGAGTGAAGTGAAACTTAGTGGCAAGGAATATCTCTTCGCCAAGTTCGACGATGTACTCGCAACAGTGCATTAGTACATCGGTTATTTAGATATACTGGCGACAGTCAATTAATTATGGCTAAACAACTCAAATTTTCAGACGAAGCAAGACAAGCCCTTTTAAAGGGTATAGAAACAGTTGCGAAAGCTGTTGTTACAACCCTTGGTCCTAAAGGCCGCAATATTGCTTTGGATAAAAAATGGGGAGCCCCAAGCATAATTCATGATGGAGTAACCGTAGCAAAAGAAATAGATCTCGAAGACCCTTTTGAAAACATGGGGGCACAGTTGGTAAAAGAAGCTGCCAGTAAGACCAACGACATAGCAGGTGATGGAACTACAACTGCAACTCTTTTAGCCAAAGAAATGACTGCCGCCGGTATGAAGAATATTACGGCAGGTGCAAACCCAATGATTGTTAAAAAAGGTATGGAAAAGGCTGTTTCAGCGGTTATTGAAGAGCTTAAGAAGAACGCAAAACCAATAAAGAAAAAGGAGGAGATTACTCAAGTTGCAACTATTTCTGCAGGAGACCCCGAAATAGGTTCTCAAATAGCTGAGGCCCTAGACAAGGTTGGTCGAGACGGTGTGGTAACGGTTGAGGAAGGGAAAGGTTTAACAATTGATATTGAGTACAAGGAGGGTATGGAGTTCGACCGCGGATACTCTTCTGCTTATTTTGTAACCAACCCAGACAGAATGGAGGCAGAGATTGAAGATGCCTACATTCTTTTGACTGACAAGAAAATCTCATCCGTTCAAGATATGCTTCCTTTCTTGGAGAAGTTTGTAAAAGTTTCCAAAAACCTTGTTATTTTGGCGGATGATATTGACGGTGAAGCATTGGCCGTACTGGTTGTAAACAAACTTAAAGGCACCTTTAACACGCTTGCAATAAAAGCTCCTGGTTTTGGAGACAGGAGAAAGGAAATGCTGGAAGATATTGCTGCACTGACAGGCGGAACCGTTATTAGTGAAGACACGGGACGAACTTTTGAGTCTATTGAAGTAGAAGATTTGGGACGGGCAGATAAAGTTTGGGCAGACAAAGACAACGCAAGGATAATTGGCGGGAAGGGTAAAGCGGCGGACATTAAGGCAAGAGTTTCTTTGATCAAAAGACAAATAGAGGATACAGACTCTGATTTTGACAAAGAAAAACTTGAAGAGAGACTAGCCAAGCTTTCCGGTGGTGTTGCGCAAATTAATGTTGGAGCAGCAACTGAGGTTGAACTTAATGAAAGAAAAGAAAGGGTGAAGGACGCAGTCGGTGCTACAAAGGCGGCTGTTGAAGAGGGGATCTTGCCCGGTGGAGGAGTGGCTTTACTTCACGCTAGGAAAGTTGTTTCAAGTGTAAAGGCGGACAACAATGACGAACAAATTGGAATAGATATTGTGGAAAGAGCTTTAGAGCAACCCGTAAGATGGCTTGCTAAAAATGCGGGAGAAGACGATGGGTATGTTCTTAAGAAAGTGGAGGAGAACAAAAGCACAGACTATGGATACAATGCTTTGACCGGAGAATTCGGGTCGATGATAGATTTTGGAATTTTAGACCCTGTGAAGGTTACAAGAAGTGCGCTTCAGAACGCAGCATCTGTTGCCATGATGGTTTTGACAACAGAAGGCCTTGTAACAGACATCCCAGAAAAAGAAGATAACCCCCCAGCCGGCGGCGGTATGCCGGGCGGCATGGGAATGTAACCCCAAGAGTACTTCCTGTATAATTTTTCTGTGTTTAAAAAGGCGCGGAATAGTGCTGCAAAAAATAACTTTGTATTTCCGACCATTCTTGTGGTTGTTCTGTTATTCTTGGGACTACTTCTCGCCGCCTGGATGTTGAAAGAAAAAATTCGAAACGCAGTTTTAAGTGCTACCTCTTCTAGTTTCATAAACAAGGGCGATATAAATTTTGATCAAAACATAGATGGACTGCAGTATTTTTTTGAACCAAACGCTGGCTCTGTTCAAGAATATAGTCTAGACTGGCTCGGTTATACATCTGTCAACACTATTAACAACGACACTCTTAACGAAACGAAAAACTATTTAACAGAAAAGCCGAAAGACACATATAGGATAGTTACTCTTGGAGACTCGTTTGTCTTTGGGCATTTTGTGGACACAGTTGACAACTGGACTGAAGTTTTAGAGCGGGCACTAAATAGCAGTGTTTCCTGCGAAGGGGTCAGCAATTTCGAGGTAATTAATTTGGG
>CALEZE010000120.1 GCA_937928235.1 uncultured bacterium
TTTTTGGCTATTTCTGCTTTTCTCTCTACAGACCTGCCAATGAAGCACACTTTCCTGCCCACACGACCGGCAACATTAAGCGCCTGTTGCATTCTCGATATATTAGAGGAGATTGTTGTAAAAAATATTTGACCTTTTGCGCCTCTTGCTATTGTTTCTACTTTATCTTCTATATCTTTTTCGCTTTGTGTATACCCAGGATTTGTCGAGCCCAATCCATCAGACGCTAGCATTAACGCCCCTTCAGATGCGAGTGTTGCAGCCTTTGCAATATCAAACGGCCTTCCGTCAACAGGGGTCCAGTCGAATTTGTAATCCGCAACATGGAAAGCTCGACCTTCTGGTGTATCTATCGCAAATCCAACACCGTCGGGAACCGAGTGGGAGACTCTAAATGGCGTAATCTTAAAACTACCCAAGGTGACTACATCCTTGTCCGGGTCAAAAATTTTAACTGGATTTGTTTTCAGTTTGTAGTCCGAATATTTGTCTTCGATAAAACCTGCAACAAGTTTGGTAGCATAGACATCGGTTTTTACATCACGCAAAAGAAAGGGCAATGCTCCCAAGTGGTCTTCGTGACCATGGGAAATGAGAATGCCCCTCAACTTATCTTTGTTTTGTTTGATATAGCTAAAGTCGGGAATAACCAAATCAACCCCGTGCATTTCGCTTTCCGGAAAGCCGATACCGCAATCAACAACAATCATGTCGTTGCCGTATTCATAAATGTAAAGGTTTTCTGTTACATCCGTTGTCCCGGACACTGCTATGAATTTTAAACTACTCATAATAATTCTATTTGCTCCGTCTTAATTTGATTAGACTTCTCAATAACCTCCGGCAATTTTTCAAAATCTTTTATCGTCGCTTCTCTAACATTACCATTCCTCAGACCAGCCGCCGGATGATACATCGGCATGACCACAATTTCCTTACCCTTCCATTCTACCTCACTAGCCTTCCCATGCACACCACTTATTTTGACATTGGGTAAAAACTTCGCCATAGAAAACCTTCCAAGGGTTACGATTACCTTGGGACTGATTGTCTCAATTATCTGGTCCAGGTATTTTCCATAAGCATCAAGTTCGTTTGGGAACGGATCTCTATTGTTTGGAGGTCTGTGGTGAACCACATTTGTAATAAAAACATCTTCTCTTTCTAGTTTGGCGGAGGCCAATAGAGTATCTAAAAACTTTCCAGCATTACCTACAAAAGGCTCTCCTTTCTGGTCTTCCCAATACCCCGGACCCTCCCCAATTAGCAGTATTTTTGTTTCCGGATTACCGACACCAAAAACTAAACGATTAGCACCCTTTTTAAGCGGAAGGGTCTCGTCCTTTTCCATCTCTTTTTCGAGTTTTTGTAATTTTTCTTCTTTACTCATAGTCACCTGGGGAGGTAATCCTTAACATTTTCTTGGGTAATTTCTACCTGTCTCGCTTTTCCCTCAACCATCATTTTTGCTACTTTCCGAACTATTGAATCAATCGTCCTCTCCAGGGTCCTAATACCCGCATCATACCCCAGAGGCCTAACAATTTGAGGCCAAACATCCTCTTTTATTACCAGTTCGTTTTCAGAAACACCAGAGTCTTTCAAAACTCTCGGCAAAAGATGGTTCCTTGCGATTTCAATCTTTTCCGTGTCTGAATATGAAGGCATAGAGATTGGTTCAAGTCTGTCTAGAACAGCAGTTGCGATGTTGTTTGTATTGTTCGCCGTTGCTACAAACAGAACCCGCGAAAGGTCAACGGGTGAGTCTATGTAGTGGTCCACAAAAGCATGGTTCTGTTTAGGGTCTAAAAGCTCAACCAAAACTCCCATTATCGAAGCGCGCCCTTCGGTTGCAACCCTGTCAATCTCGTCCAATAAAATTACTGGGTTCATACTACCGGTTTCTTTTAATGCTTTAATAATTTTCCCGGGCTCAGCTTCCGCGTGCATACGGGATTGTCCACGCAAATCAAGCGGATCTCCCATTCCACCAAAAGGAATTCTTGCAAATTTTCTTCCCAAAGCCTCAGCAATGGAGCTTGCGACGGTTGTCTTACCTGTACCGACAAGGCCCACGAAACAAAGTATGGGGGCCCTAACCAAATCCTGGCTCTCACCTCTTTCGGACTTTAATTTCATTATTGAAAGATATTCTAAAATCCTGTCTTTTATTTCATCTAAGCCGTGGTGGTTTCTGTCAAGAACTGTTTTAGCTTGTTCTAAATTAAGAACATCTTCCGTTTTGACTCCCCAAGGAATATCAAAAACCCACTCAACATATCTTGAAACACGGTCAAATTCAGCCAGGAAAGTTGCGGAGTTGCTTAATTTAGAAAGCTGATCAAGTCTCAAAAGGATGTCTTCCTTCAGTTTGTCTGGTATACGAGACTCTCTGACTTTTGTCGAAAGTGCAGTTATTTGCTGATTGGCAGGATCCATTTCTATTCTTACTCTAGTTTACAACGAAGTTTCTTGCTACTGAAGATTTACTTGTCACGATCAAGAAGTCTGCTTGCCGGAAAATGTGGTCCTCCGCCACCTTTTTTCCTGTCATTGCCTCGGCCTCTTCCTCCTCCTCGCCTACCTCTACCTTTATCAAACCCTCTTCGCTCTCTTCTGTCTCCTCCACCGCCACGCCTACCACCACCTCTATCTTCTTTTTTCTTGTCTTTGCTGGGATCCATCAACATGGAGAGGTTTAGTCTTCCCATATCATCAATTTCTTTAACTCTCACTTGTACCTTGTCACCCTCACTAACAACATCTCCTGGATCTTTTACAAACTCCTCACTCATATCTGAAACATGTACCAAACCTTCTTTCCCGGGAAGTATCTCCACAAAAGCGCCGAAATTCATAAGTCTTTTTACTTCACCTTCATAGATTTCACCTGGCTCTGGGACTTTGACCAAAGACTCAATCCACTCAATTGCTTTTTGGACTTCTTCAGCCTTTTCACCTGCCACACTTACCGAACCGTCGTCGTCAACATCTATTTCAGTATTTGTATCTGCCATAAGTTTTTTGATGGTCTTTCCTCCAGGACCAATAAGCTCACCGATTTTTTCCTGGGGCACAGAGGTGGACTTGATCTTTGGTGCATAGTTGGATAAAACCTCCCTGGGTTTATCTATTGCAGAAGTCATCACATCTAGAATTTTTAGCCTTGCATTTTTGGCATCTTCAAAGGCGGTTTCCAAAATAGGAAGCGTTAAGTTAAGAGTTTTAACATCAAGCTGCAGAGCTGTAACTCCGTCTTTGGTTCCCGCAACCTTAAAGTCCATATCTCCATTGCCGTCTTCCATTCCGACGATGTCGGTTAAGACGGTAAATTTCTTCTCGCTCTCAATGATTAGCCCCATGGCAATTCCAGCTACAGGGGCTTTAATAGGAACACCTGCATCCATCAGGGAAAGGGTGGATCCACATGTGGAAGCCATTGATGTCGAACCATTCGAGCTCAAAATCTCAGTCAAAACATGGATTGTGTAAGGAAACTCCTCCTCGGAAGGTATAACTGGCAAAAGCGCTCTTTCGGCCAATGCACCGTGTCCAATTTCGCGTCTTGATGGGAAACCAAACCTTCCTGTCTCACCTACGGAATAGGGAGGCATTGCATAGTGGTGAATATATCTTTTCTCCTCTTCGCCTTCTGGTGTTTCTATAAGTTGTCCCAAAGACCTTGCTCCAAGAGTTGCAACAGTTAAGGCTTGTGTCTGGCCTCTTTGGAAAATCGCAGATCCGTGAACCCTGGGAAGTACTCCTACCAAGGAAGAGAGTTCCCTAATCTCATCTGGTTTTCTGCCATCTGCCCTTTTGCCAGCAAGAATCATCTTGCGCACTTCGTTTGCGAAAAGTTCTTCAAATATCCCAGCAGCCTCTTTGGCATCTTCTTCTCCAACAGCTTCCTTAACTGAAGCCTTTACTTCGTCAAAATCTCCGTATCCCATTTCTTTTGTGGCCATACCGGAAATTAATTCTTTAATCTTGTCGCCTGACAACTCTTTAACTTTCTTTTCCAGGCTTGAGTTTGTCTTTGGTTTTTCAACCGCCTCTTTCTTGTTACCCACTTCTTTGCCAAAATCGGTTATAAACTTAGCCAACTTTTCTGCTTCCTTTTGTCCATACTCGAGCCCTTTCAAAATCTCTTTTTCAGGAACTTCATTTGCACCAGCTTCAATCATGACGATTGCACCATCTGCGCAAGAGAGAACAAGGTCCATCTCTCCGCTTTCAATTTGTTCTATTGAGGGGTTTGTCACGCTTTTGCCGTCATTTAGACCAACCCTGACCATAGCAGCCGGGCCATTCCAGGGTATTGAAGATGCTTCAATGGCCGCAGAAACTGCAGCACCAGCAGCAATGTCTGGGGAGGTTTCCATATCGACTGACAATACCTGTGCGATAACTTGCACATCTTTTTTGTAAGCCTTGGGGAATAGTGGCCTGATGGACCTGTCGATAAGCCTTGCGGTCAAAATTTCATCATCTGAGGGCCTACCTTCTCTTTTGACCCAACGACTACCTTTTATACGACCTCCTGCGGAAAGCCTTTCTCTGTATTCAACGGTAAGAGGGAAATATCCAGGGTCGTCACGAAGTGGGGCAGCAAC
The DNA here is from genome assembly GCA_937928235.1 of uncultured bacterium. Lineage (GTDB taxonomy): Bacteria > Patescibacteriota > Microgenomatia > UBA8517 > UBA8517 > CALEZE01. Next base: position 4,614 of record CALEZE010000120.1, read on the forward strand.
TACGGTTGCTAATACCACGGTTTCACCGTAGGTTGCAAGTACGGCACCTGATGCCTGTTGTGCAATATCCCCCGTGGAAAGAGTAAGTGTTTTACCACCCAGCTCTAATGTTTTTTCTATTTTTTTACTCATTAATCTAATCTACTGAAGCGTACCTTATTTACTTAGGCCAAGCTCCTTTACCAACTTCTTGTGGCGCTCTTCGTCGCGCTTTTGAAGATAGGTCAATAGTCTTCTCCTTTTTGCAATCATACTCAAGAGTCCGCGTTTTGAATGAACATCTTTCTTGTGATCTTTAAGGTGTTCTGCCAGTTTGTCTATCTGTGCTGTAAGCAAAGCAATCTGGACTTCCGGAGATCCTGTGTCGCCCTTTTCTACGGCGAACTTTTTAATAATTTTCTTCTTGTCTTCTTTAGCTAATGCCATGAATGTCGTGAATGGCTAAGTAATCAGTCTGGGCAGAAAACCTGGCCACCACCAGAAGTATTGTAACACACCTTTTTCTTAAAACAAGACAATAATTGACTTAGCACCGAAGCAATCTTATAATCCACCCCATGAGTCAAGAATTTCCAAAAGGGACTCCCCGAATGGTCGCAGAGCTAAATAAAATCAGGGACGACCTTGGAGATTCTATTCCCCACACGATCGTAACGCTTTTCCTGAAACCAATGGATCGGCAGGAACAATACAACCCCGCTGAAAACTACGAGAGTTTGTCTAGAGAAGAAGAAACCAGAGGATACTCGGTCAAAGAAACCTGGCTTGGTGGTTCCAGGAACATTAACTGGCCTGCAAGCCCCAACGGTCACAAATGGACGCTTTCATTAAACGAAGATGGTTCCACCAGACACTTGAGGAAAGATCATTCTGGCAAGATTGAGCTTAGTGGGATTTTTTCTGCGAGGGAAATGGCAACTTTTGTATCAAGATTAATTAAAAACGGAAAAAATGACATTGGATTAGTGGATTCTAAAAGTCTTTATACTAGGTTGCAGCCACAAGTGGGAGATCATGTGTCATATGACAAATTGAAGGTATCTTTGGACTTAGAGTTCTCTGCCGACGGCTCCAGCTATCAAATCAGCAAAGTTGCTTTTGTCAGCTAATATTGTCCCCTTTGTAAACTTTGGGGCCACTCCAACCTTTTGGAGCATCGCTTCCAGCACTTTTAAGAGGACTTTCACCAGGAATTGAACCCGGAACAAAACTTTCTTTCTTTTCCTTGCCTCTTCTTTTGCCACCTTTTTTCATAAGAAGTGCCGCCGTTTCAAAAGTCGCAGCAGTTGTCTCGGAAGAGGAAAAACCGCCACTGCCGTCCTCAATTCCTGTGAGTAAATTTGTAGCGATATCGGGGTCTAATTCCATACCGCTTCCGTTTATAAGCTCCGTCATGACTTCGCTTGTTGATGTGGCCGGACGAGCAAATGACATAATTTGCTTTTCTTTGGGCGCAACGAGTTCTTTGGTACCTATGTGAGCCAGATCTACTCCAAGCAGTTGATTGTCCGAAAGTGCGGGGAAGTGGTTTTCGGTTGCGCCACCCACAAGAATTGCCAAATCTGCCGCCACCCCGGAGTAGGTAAGCTCTACCTGCTCTTTCTTGGGAGAAACAGTGCCTGGTTTGGGTATCACTGTCAAACGAAACTGGCCATCTTCAATGTCGTAACTCACCCTTTCAATATTGTCTGCGGGATAATCTGGAAACTTAAGGGTTAAGTTTTTACTTCCCAGTTCTTGAGTGATTCTATTAACACCAACCAGGCGGTTAAACTCAACAGTCATCGGTGAAGGGCAAGATATTTGCACTTCTTTTTTGTCTCGTGTAGCTAAAAAGAGTGCAAGACCTGCAGCAACCTGGTCCAGGTAGGGTTTTGTGGGCAATAAAATCAGAAGGCTCTTGGCAGAGTTAACAACCTGTCCAAAAGAGTTATCCATCTTGTGCAACGGATACTAGCATATCGCCGATTTTGAAATCAAGCTGGGGTTTGAGTAGTATGCCGCACTCCTCACCTTCCTTTGCGACAGATATTTCGTCTTTTTGCTTTCGCATGGAGGTTATTGTTGCTTGGCCAATCTCTTCTTCTTTGCGTTTAAGTGTTACTTTCTTACCAACCGCAAGGTTTCCGCTTTTAATCTTCGAGCCAGCAACCCTTTTGCCGTTAAACGGAAACTCTGCCAAAACCTCTGCTTCACCCAAAATTTTCACCTCGCCCTGTTTGATTACTTCTTCCACCTTTTCAATAAGTTCGTAAATGATGTTGAATTCAAAGATGGAAACACCTTCGGTTTGGGCTAATTTTTTAACACCAGAAGAAACCTTTGTATCAAAAGCAAGGATGGGAGCTTCACCTGCTTTGGCTGTAAAAATATCAGACTCAGTTACTTCCCCAACACCTGACGATATTAAACCCGCTTCGCTTGGGAAATTTGTCTCAACAGCCTCAAGAGAACCCACACTGCCTGCTTTCACCACAAAAAGAAATTCACTTTCAGGGGTTTCTCTTCTTTTTTTACCAGCCTCTGGTGCACCCACAGGTTTTGCTCCCAAAAGAGAGCCTACAGGTGGTATTTCGCTAAAACCGAGCATCAGCGTTGGTTCGCCAGGTAAAACTTTCTTTACTGGCTTTCCTGCATCATTAAAAAGACCTCTCACTTTAGTGCTTTGTTGTTCTGCAAAGATTTCTTGCCCGACGGAAAGCGTTCCTGCCCTCACAACCAAAGACACCACAACTCCTCTGTTATCTTTATTTGTTTCTATAACAACACCCTCAAAGTCATCCTCCGGGCTACCTTTAATTTCGCTAACATCTGCCACCAATAAAATCATTTCCAAAAGTTCATCAATACCTTTGCCTTCTTTGGCAGAAACTGCAACTGAAGGAGTATCTCCGCCCCTTCCTTCAAACAAAATGCCCTCTTTCTCCATCTGGCTTTTTGCGCTTTCGAGATTTGCGCCCGGCATATCTGTTTTTGTAAAAGCCACAACAAAAGGTGTCTTTGTATTCTGAATATGTTTTAAGGCCTCTTCCGTTTGTGGTTTAACCCCATCATCCGCCGCAACAACGAGGACAACAACATCAGCAACGGTCGCGCCACGAGAACGCATCTTCTCAAAAGCTGCATGTCCTGGAGTATCTATGAAAGTAATTTTTCTTTTATCGAGGGTCTCGATGACCGATGCGCCTATGCTTTGGGTTATTCCACCGGCCTCACGCGCAGCGACGCTGGTTTTTCTTATAGCGTCAAGAAGGGTTGTTTTGCCATGATCCACATGGCCAAGCACTGTAACTATTGGTTGTCTCGAATTTTCCATAAATTGTTTTTTGTAGAGCTAGTCCTAACATCTTAGCTATCTTTTTCGCCCTCTTCGGCATCTTTTTCGGACTGCTCGTTTTCGTCTTTCGCTTCTGCGGATTCTTTTTCAGCCTCTTCGTTTTCCTCTTTTTCAGTTTCTTCAGGAGCTTTTTCGTCTTTTTGATCAGCCTGGGTATCCTCAGTAACATCTTCCTTTTTCTCTGCCTTCTCTTCGGCTGACTCTGGCTCTTCTTTGTCCTCTTCTTTTTCACCACTACCATCGCCCTCAATTTCAATTTTCCAACCGGTTAGTTTTGCGGCAAGTCTTGCGTTCTGACCATCTTTACCAATTGCTAAAGATAGCTGGTCATCCGGGGCCTGAACATTTGCCACCTTTTCCTCCTCGTCTAAAGAAACGGTTAAGCTTTCCGCAGGGGAAAGCGCTGCTTTAATAAGTTCTGGTGTGTCATCACTCCATGAAATAATATCCACCCTTTCTCCACCAAGTTCGTTAGTAACCGCTTGCACTCGAACACCTTTCTGGCCTACACAGGAGCCAACTGGGTCAACACCCGACTGATTGGAAACAACAGCCATTTTTGTCCTCACACCAGCTTCTCTCGCAATAGCTTTTACTTCGACAGAGCCAGAAGACATTTCGGGAACCTCCCTTTCAAAAAGTTTTGCTACAAACTGGGCATCGGAACGAGACAAGATTAGTTGTTTTCCTCTTGGAGTCTCAACGATTTCTTTTAAGAGAAAAGTATATCTTTGATTGGAAGAAAGTCTTTCCTCTGGAACTCTTTCGTTCGAAGGCATTAAGCCTTCCGCTCGCCCGACATCAACTCGGACATCCGGCCCGTCAAACCTTAAGATCATACCTGAAATAAGCCCACCAACACGGCCCGAAAATTCATCCATAACCGCATCTTTTTCTGCTTCTCTTATTTTTTGATGGATTACTTGCTTTGCAGTTTGGGCAGCAATTCTTCCAAAACCGGGGGGGGTAATGTCTTTCTTTTTGTCTTTGTGTTCATTTGGATCTCCTTCCTCAATATCTTCTGGGGCTGGCCATGCAAAAATTTTTGCCTCGCCACTTGCAGAATCTAGCTCAACCTCATAAACCTTGTCTTCTACTTCTTCTCCTCTTTCCCTGGCATCTCTTTTATAAGCGGCAACGATTGCCTCTTTGATGCTTGCCAAAATAATTTCAGCATCAAGTCCCCGCTCCGTAGCAACGGCTTTCAAGGCTTGTGCAAATTCTGTTCTAGGTGTTTGCATAAAATTAGTTCTTCTAAAAAATAAGGTGGGCCTTAAGTCCCACCAATCCTCCGTTCTTAATCTAGGGCTATTTTACGCCAGCACAACTCTCAAGTCAAACACTTCACAGGCCTTCTTTTTTCATCTTTTCAATAACTTCTTTTTGTTTTTTGGTTGGTTTTGCAGGAACAGCCACCATTATTCGGATATATTGATCCCCTCTACCGCGGCCTCTCAAGTGTGGTGCTCCTTTGCCGCGAAGGCGCATCATGGTTCCCGGCTGGGTACCCGGTTTTATTTTCACCTTCACATCCCCGTCCACTGTTGGCACTTCAACGCTTCCGCCAAAAACTGCCGTTGAGTAAGGAACCCCCACCTTTACAAAAATGTCGTCCCCATCCCTTTCAAAAGTGTCGTGAGGTTTAACATTTATAGATAGTATAAAATCGCCAAAGCGAATTCTGGAACCCTCGTTAACCCCTGGTTGACCCTTTATTTTCTCCCTCTTCCCTTCAATGCTTACTTCTTTTTCCATTCCCTCAATGGCCTCCATAAAATCCAGGGTTATGCTGTAACGAGGCATTTGGGCGGCTCTTCCTCCGAACGGGTTTCCACCACCGAAAAACTGCTCAAAAATATCAAAGGGGTCACCAAAGTCAAAACCGGCAAAAGGGTTTCCGCCGTTTCCAGAAGTTGTGTATGTATAAGTAAAGGGGCCTTGTCTCCCTTGCCCTCCACCAAAAGGGTTTCCGCCTGGTTGGCCGCCACCACTAAAACCACCGCCAGGTGAAAAGGCCGCGTGGCCAAACTGATCATAGGCTTTTCTTTTTTCGGAGTCGGACAAAACCTGGTAAGCCTCGTTTATTTCTTTAAAGCGCCGCTCAGCCGCCTCTTTGTTGTCTTTGTGTTTGTCCGGATGCCACTCAACGGCTTGTTTTCTGTAAGCCTTTTTTATCTCGTCTGCCGAAGCGCCTTTGGAGATTCCAAGTATGTCGTAGTAGTCAGATTTTGCAGCCACACTATTTTTTGACGAAGTCCTAAGCTTCGCTTAATTAACTACCTCGCCTTCTTCTACATCTTCTTCGTCTTTTTTCTTTTTATCAGCGCTTCCTTCGTCTTCATTGGCCCCTTCTTCCTTCCCTTCCTCAGTAGGCTGAGCCTTTCCATAAAGCTCTTGGCCCACCTCGCTTAGGGTAGTTGACAATTCTTCGGTTGCCTTTTCAAGGTCTTCTTTGGTTGCATCTTCTTTTTTAAGAACATCTTTTGTGGCATTTATTTTTTCCTCAACTTTTTCTTTTACCTTGGTGTCCACCTTGTCTCCTGCGTCTTTAAGTGCCTTTTCGGCGGAGGCAACTGTTGCATCGGCTGTGTTTCTTGCTTGAACAGCCTCTGCTTTTTTAGTGTCTTCCTCTTTGTGTTTCTCAGCCTCCTCTTTCATCTTTTCCACCTCTTCATCAGAAAGACCAACCGCACCTTTGATTGTGATGTCTTGTTTTTTACCTGTTGCCTTGTCCTCTGCCGTAACTTTCAAGATTCCGTTCGAATCAATATCAAAAGTAACCTCAATTTGTGGAACACCTCTTTGTGCAGGCGGGATACCATCCAGAACGAAGCGCCCTAGGCTCTTGTTGTCTTTAGCCATTGGCCTTTCCCCTTGGACTACATGTACCTCAACCTGTGTTTGGTTATCCGCGGCAGTAGAAAAAGTTTCGCTTTTGCTTGCAGGAACCGTAGTATTTCTTTCAATCATTGGCGTTGCCACACTTCCCAGTGTTTCAATGGCAAGAGTCAAGGGGGTCACATCAAGAAGGAGAATGTCCTTAACATCCCCAGCCAAAACTCCACCCTGGATAGCAGCACCAATCGCCACCACCTCGTCTGGGTTTACAGATTTGTTTGGTTCTTTGCCAAAATAGTCTTTTACCCACTCAGCGATTTTTGGCATCCTTGTCATACCACCAACCAAAATGACTTCGTCAATATCTCCCGGTTTTAGTTTTGCATCCTTTAGCGCATCTTCTACAGGTTTTTTGGTTCGCTCAATCAAATCTTCAACCAGACCTTCGTACTTTGCCCTGGTTAATTTCATAGTTAAATGAAGTGGTTGACCATCTTTTTGCGTGATATAGGGCTGGTTAATCTCCGTCTCGGAACTTGCGGAAAGTTCAATCTTGGCCTTTTCGGCTGCATCCCTAACCCTTTGGAGCGCTTGCTTGTCAGCCTTTAAGTCCACCGCGTTGTCTTTCTTAAATTCCGCCACAATCCAGTCAACAACTGCTTCGTCAAAGTCGTCACCTCCAAGGTGCGTGTCCCCGTTTGTAGACTTCACCTCAAAAACCCCATCACCAAGTTCGAGGATGGAAATGTCGAAGGTTCCTCCACCCAAATCGTAAACGGCAATTTTTTCTGCTTTTTTCTTGTCGAGACCATAAGCAAGTGCTGCTGCCGTTGGTTCGTTAATAATTCTTTCGACTTTGAGTCCGGCAATTTCCCCTGCTTGTTTTGTGGCTTGCCTTTGTGAATCGTCGAAATAAGCAGGAACTGTAATAACGGCCGAATCAACGCTCTCGCCCAAGTAGCTTTCGGCGTCTTTCTTAAGTTTCATCAGCACCCTTGCCGAAATTTCCTGTGGTGTGTATGTTTTTCCATCGATCTCAAGAACTGCCATTTTGTCCTTACCTTCTTTTATTTCGTAAGGAACCATTCCTTGTGTCTTTTTAACTTCGGAGTCTCCCACGCGTCTTCCCATCAAACGCTTTGCAGAATAGGCGGTATTCTTCGCATTAAGAATCATTTGGCGCTTGGCAACATCACCAACGAGATTCTTCACCGGCTCTACAACAGACGGTGTAATATTCCTCCCGGTATCAGCAGCAGGAATAACTTTGGGCTTGCCACCCTCCATCACTGCAACTACCGAGTTAGTTGTTCCTAAATCTATACCTATGATCTTACTCATTTTTGTTTTCTATATATAAATAACTTAAGAGCAGAAACAAAAAGTTGATTTTCTACCACACTTGCAACTTTTTGGTTCCTAGTCTTCAACATATTTAGTCTTTTCTGTATACCTTAACCTTCGCGGGCCTTATGACCGGACCCTCGTCATATTTCCAACCTGTAAGGGCAACTTCAGTAATCTCTCCGCTTTTCTTTCCACCCTTGTCGGTTACCTCTACGACCTCTTGCACATTTTCATCGAATGTGTCGCCGGGGCTCGCCTTAATTTTAACAACACCTTCGTCGCCTAAGGTATCCTCAAGCTCTTTTATTGTTAAGGCAATTCCGGAATCTTTCAAGTGCTTCTGCGCATCTTCGAGCATGTCGTAAACCGGCAAAAGCTTAATAACAAGTTCAAGATTCGCTATTTTTTTAAGTTGCTCCCTCTCCCTCTCAACTCTTTTTCTAAAATTGTCGTAATCAGCTAAAGCTCTTGCCAATTGATTTCTCAGTTCTTCACTCTGACTGTCAGCTTGAGTCTTTTTGGCCATTTATTTTTCCTCTCTGGCAACATCTTGGATGAGCCCGCCAAAATACCTTATCAAGGGAATGATCCTTGGATAGTGTAAACGCGCTGGACCAATTACCCCAAGTGCCCCTTGCCTGTTACCAACACGAAACCTGGTTCCAACTACACCAACAGGGGAAAGCTCTGGCCACCCCAAGTCCTCACCGAAAAGAACTTCTACGGGTGAGGTTCCTGTCATCCTCCTGAAAAAAAGCTCCTGCATTCTTTGTGCTTCTTCTAAAAAGGAAAACAGATTTGCTGTTGCTTCTATGTCTGCAAATTCCGGATTCCTAAAAACATTTGCGTATCCTGCATGCCACACCCTTCCTCTGTCATCCATGGTCGCGATAGCTAAACTTCTAGTTCTTTCGGCAAGTGCATGTGTCGCTTCCTCTAAAAGTTTTTCTATGTCGTCCCTGGCATCCCAAACTTCCTCCTTGGCTTTTACTTCCTCGGTCAAGCTCAGTTGTTTTTCATCCATCAACTGGTCAATGTAAAACTTCATCGCTCGTGGTGTTGGGACGCGCCCTGCTGAGGTGTGTGGTTGTTTCAAAAAACCCGCACTGGTCAAGGAAACCATCTCGCTTCTTATGGTTGCGGAAGAAACACCGAGGTCATACTTTTTGTCCAGGGTTTCAGAACCAACCGCCTCGGCAGTCTCAATGTACTCCTCAACGATAGATTTCAATATTTGAGTTTGTCGTGCAGTTAATCCCTCTGACATGGTTCGACTCGCTTCGCCCGCTCACCACAAGCTTGTTGCCTGAACCCTGAGCGCAATCGAAGGGTTAGCAGAAGATTATCACGAGTGCTAATCGTTGTCAACCCTATTAAGAAGGTGAGTCTGTTGGAGAAGGGCTTACCGTTTCCTGCTCTCTAGCAGGAACCGGGGAGACTTTTCGTTTGACCAAGATTCTTTTTGCTAAGTTTAGGAAGTTCCAAACCTGCTCTGATCCTAAAAGAATGGAAATTGCCATGTAAACCAATCCCCCGACCAAAGCTACGGCAATTGTTAAGGCAAGCAGGTTAAAAGTATATCTTGTGTCTAAGACAAACTTCTCAAAAGGCAAGTTCTTCACTGCTTCAATGTTTGTAAAAAAGGAAAGCCTCTTCACCCAAACCGACCTGTCAAAAAGTTTCAAAATAAAAAACATGACGCCACCAGAGCCTAACCCAGCGACTACGCTTTTAATGATTGGCGGGAAAAGCTCAGTCCCGGCAATGCCACCGACCCTGTTTCTTAGGATGAAGAGGAGTGTCGTAGCCTGAAATATAGCACCAACCGAAAAACCAACAGCTAAACCCCAAACCGGAAAGTTCATCCTGCCAACCAAAATGTAGTCAACAATTATTGTCAGCAGTATTGAGACCATTGAAACACCGACAGGTGTTTTTGTGTCCTGAAGTGCATAAAACGCACGAGCTAAAAGTGCGATGGCGGTCTGGAAAACAATACCCGCAGCAAATGCCGAAACTACAAAGCCAGTTTGCACTGTGGCTGTCCAGCTAAAAATATCTGTTCCATACACCAATCGCACAATAGGAATCCTTAAAACAACCAGCATTGTAGCAACGGGGATGGACAGAAAGACTATGTCAAAGAGAGCATTCAGAAAGGTCTTTTTAAAAACACTTTTCTTCCCAGCCTGGCTTGAAAGAGTTGGTAGCGCGGCCTTTGCTATCGAAGTTCCAAAAAGCCCAACGGGTAAAAGTTGTAGGGTGTTGCCGAAAGTGTAGTAAGTGTAAGCCGCAGTTGAAACAATAGAAGCGAAAAAAAGCTCTGCCATCTTGGAAACTTGCAAAAAAGAAACTTCGACAATTCTGGGTAGAGCCAGCTTTCCAATCTTCCTTACATCTTCCGTTATTTTTATTTTCAGTCTGAATTTGAATCCAAGTTTGGTGGCTAGGGGTAATTGAATAATTAAATGGCTAAGAGCACCTATTAAAACACCAATGGCTGGCGCCGTTAGGCCGTATTTAGGTGTTAAAAAGATTGTTCCTGCAATTATTCCCAAGTTGTAAAAGAGTGGCGCCAATGCCGGCACCAGAAACCTCCTCATAGATTCCAAAACACCAGTTAAAACATAACTAATGACAAAAAATCCTTGGGCAGCAAAGAGGATTCGCGCTAGCCGTACTATTTCCACCCTTTCACTTGGTGCGTAGCCCGGGGCAAAAATACTGTATAAACCATCTGCGCCGATTCCAATAGACAAAGCAAACACCAAAAAGGCAAGAAGGCCAAGATTAAGCACAGAGCTTGCTATGTTCCAGGCATTTCCATTACCTTTCTTTATTGCTCTGGTAAAAACAGGGATAAACGCTGAGGAAAAAGTACCAAAGACCAATACTTCAAAAACCAAATCCGGCAACCTAAAAGCCGCAAAAAATAAACTTAGCTCATCCGGAGCAAAGTGAGCAGCCAATGTCCTTTGGCGAAGTAGCCCTAAAACGCGTGAGCCCACAACCATAAACATAATAATTGCGGCGGCCGAAAGTACCGATTTTTGAGGAGAAGTTAGAATTTTTTTACCCTTGTCTATTAGATTTTTAACCATGTTGCGAACACAATCCGTTTCGATTATACTCGAATGCATGCCAGTAACAAAAACAGCAAAAAGAGCCCAAAGGTCTTCCAAAAGAAAGGCTGCAAACAACAAAGAGCTTATTAAAAAGCTTGAAAAAGCCCTGCGTTTGGCAAAAACTTCTAAAACTGCCAAGGCCATAAGTAGTGCTTTTTCACTAACCGATCGCGCGGCCAAAAAAAATGTTATACACAAAAACAAGGCCGCAAGGATAAAAAGCACGCTTTCCAAACTTGCCAAGCCCACTACTAAGAAAAAGGCCTCCACAGGTAAAGGTCGTACTTCGAAAAAGAAGTAAAAACACACTTCAGACAGCCTTCTTTCACGCCTGGCGTTATGGTATAGTCTTTGATAGTAATGGCTGCCCAGAAAAAACCAAAACAAATCAATCTCTTGCCAAGGGAGCAGTTTGCTGCTTCAACAACTGGCAGAGTCCTTGCTTGGACCCTTTCAACATTTAGAATTATTGTAATTGTTACCGAGCTTCTTGTGATGGCTGCATTTCTGTCCAGGTTTTGGCTAGACGCAAAGGCTTCAGACTTAAACGAGGACATTGCACAAAAAGAGGCTGTAATTCAAAGTACGGCGGAATTCGAAAAAGAGTTTAGAAAAGTACAAAAACAACTTTCGATCTTTCAAACCCTCTCTGCACAAGAAAACTCACCACCCGATGTCTTGCAAGCAGTTTCTCAATATCTACCAAGCGATGTTTCTTTGACATCTTTTACATTCACCACCCAAGAAGCTCGAGTAAAAGGTGTTTCCCCAACCGAGAGGGCGATTGCTCAGTTTGTCGAAAACTTGCGAGCCAGCGAGGAATTTGAAAGCGTAACACTCACTCAACTAGATTCTCTGGAAGATTCCGTGTCACTTCTTGTCTTCACGCTAAACATTTCAGCAAAGGGAGGGGGAAACTAACATGGCACTAGGTTGGAGAAAAAGCTACTACAGGTATAGAGAGTATTTTTTGAATATTTACGAAATTTACAAGAAAAGACCCGATTTAAAGATGTTTCTGGAGGTCCTCCTAACACTTGCCACAATATCTTTTTTCCTAGTTTTCGCGTTAAGGCCAACGGCACTCGCAATTACAGAACTTCTTGAGGAAATAGAGGCAAAAGAAGAGATCGCTAGCAACCTCGATACAAAAATTCAGAACTTGCAAAGCGCTCAAGACAATTACTCAAGCGAAGAGTCAACTATTGAACTACTTGAATCGGCAGTTCCTGTGGGACCTCAACCAGAACTTGCTGTCAGACAGTTTGAGGGGCTAACAAGGGACACCGGAGTTACCATGTTGGGTTTCAACATTGGAGAAGCTGTTTTAGTTGGAACCCTTAGCGAACGCCAAAAAAGACAAAACGACGAGGAGCCTTTACCACAAGATTCACAAGGAATTACTTTTTCCATGAGTGTTACAGGGCAATACTCAGCTCTTGAAAACTTCCTAACAAAATTGGGCAGCATGAGACGCCCTATAAAAATTGACTCTTTGAGTGTTACTTCTTCCGAAACCTCTGAAGGTAACACAATCGTACTGGTGGTTTCTGGTAGGCTTCCTTTTATAGAAAGTGGGTCCCAAAATGAATGAGAGAAAAGCCCCAAGTCTAGTAACCATTAGTGTATTTACTCTTGTAACCATTTTTTTGTGCACCGTTTCCGGAGTCGTCAAACTTCTAAATCAGCCTGCGGAAGTTAGTGTCGAAAGAGAAACACTACAAGCACTTTCCCCTGAACTTAACGGTGAGGCACTAGGGCGTTTACCGGGCAGAGTGTTTTTCTCAGATTCCGAGATAGGAACTTTGAATCTTGACTTCGTTAATACCGAACCAGAAGCGGAAGAGGAGGGAGAGGAAATTGAAGTGGAAGAGTCACCGCAAGAAAGCGAAGAAGAGGCGACACCCTCTGCCAGTGTAGAATCAGATACAACACCATGAAACGAACTAAAATCCCAACTTTATTAGGAATACTTTTCCTGGTCATCGGGGTGGCCGCTGGTGTTCTGCTTGTACGCAATCGCCAAACTTTCCGCCTTGGCGCGGAAGCGGGAAGCGCCCCTAAAAATGTCAGAATTACAAATATCACCGACTCCTCCTTTGCAGTCTCCTGGGTCACGGATGCAGAAGTCGCCGGATTTATTAAATACGGAGAAGGGTCGGCTCTCAACAAGACAGAGCTTGACGAAGTAGAAAATTCAACCAGCCACTATGTAACAGTGCAGGGACTCAAGCCACAAACAACATACTCCCTTAAGATAAACTCTGGCGGAGTCGACTATGATCAGCAAGGATCTCCATGGCAAGTAACCACTGGCTCACAAATCTCGGCTCCCGAAAGCAACATTGTTTCAGGAACAGTCGTCTCACCGACAGGCGCTCCGGTCGGGAACGCCCTAGTTTATATTTCCGTAGGAGGATCAAGTCCCCTTTCAACCCTTACTTCAAGCAAGGGTGTCTGGCTTCTAAATATTGGGTTGGCAAGAAATAGTGCATTGTCTTCCTACACACAAATAGACCCAGCAAATACTCTCTTGGAAATTTCTGTGCAAACCGGCAATCTCGGCGTCGCAAGCGCTCAAATATACCCACAGTCTGCCAATCCTGTGCCCCAAATCACCATAGGGCAAACTCACGATTTTAAAAATCTACCCCCTAGTGAAAACAGCGGCATTCCAGTAGCGGAACTGGATTTACCTGAAGGTTCAACCCCCTCTTCTGGTTTCGAGGTTGATGAAAATTCAACCCCAAAAACCTCTGTTTCTGTGACACTTGAGTCTATCGATGAAGGCGAAATTATTTCCACACAAGAGCCCGAATTTTTTGGAGAAGGACCAGTGGGTACCGAAATTACAATTACTGTCGAGTCAGACCCAATTACAGATAAGCTGACTGTAGGGAGTGGTGGTTCGTGGAACTGGAGTCCTCCCGAAGGCCTACCTGAAGGACCACATACAATCACAATTTCTTGGCGAGATACGAGCGGCATACTAAGAACACTAAAAAGAACTTTTGTCGTCCAGGCAGCGGAAGGCCCAGCTTTTGAGTCGACACCTTCTGCCAGCACCACACCCACGCCATCACCATCTCCTTCCCCCTCTGCCACACCAAAAGCAACGCAAAGTCCGACTCCAGCAGCAACTGCGACACCAACAGCTACCCCAGAGGAACTGATTGATGCAGGCTCCTTGACTCCCACATACCTTCTCTCCATAATGGGATTGACCCTGCTTCTTTTTGGCGGGGTTGTAGGCTATCTCGCTTTCAAAGAGTGAGGAGTCTTTAGAACATGCCCGACGACAACAATCAAACAAACCCCAGCAACACTCCACCTGTCAATCAAAATGGCAGTGACGGTACTGTCAATCAGTCGAACGAAGCTCCGCAGGTTGCCACAACCCCTAGGCCAGTTGTCGAAGAAGTGTCCGATTCTCCAATAGAGGAGGTCTCCCAGTCGGAACCCAACCAGACAACTGAACCTGATACACAGCCCGTTCCAACTGAAGAGGTTTCCGGTGATATTCCTCCACTTCCGAATCCTGATGAAACAGCAGGTACCACCCCACCACCAACTGCACCAGAAAACACTCAGCAAGAAGAGGTTGTAAGCGCCACACCAACACCGTCAACCGACAACCAAGGTCAACAAAACAACCAAGATGCCACCGCTGAAAAAGTGACGCAAAACACTAACGAAGAAAATACAACAAACAGCGACGCAGAAGGTTTGGGTATTCCCCCGGTAATTCCAGCCAAAAGTGATAAACCAAAGAGAAGTTTCGGTAAAAAAACTATTGCGACAGTTCTCGGAATTCTTTTGTTGGTTGGTGGTCTAATCTCAGGCGTAACTTTGGTCCAGAGGAATCAAGACATAAGAGAGCAGGCGGCCCAGGAGACAACGGCTTCGTGTGCAGCAAAGGGGCAGGTTTATTGCGGTGGATGTATAAATGGCTGCGTAACAGATGAGGAGAGAACGATTAACGGACAAACAGTTGGCTGCAACTACCTCAAACAACAAAGGTGCGGTACTCCAGAGCAAAAGGGTGGTACTGGTACGGGGTCAGAAAATTCCGATCCTTCTCAAAAAGGTAGTTTGCCCGCAGGGGTTGGGTGTGACAGCAACGGATGTACCGGCAACGGTCAATGTTTGGTAATCAAATACCAATGTGACAGGAACACCAACTTGGGTGGCGGATGTCAAGACAAACGAGTGGATGCGAGCAACGGCCGTCTCACCTTTAGTGCCAGTTGTGGAGCAGAGCAAATTGATGTTTCGTGTTCCGGTGGAGGTAGTGACTTTGTCTCAAGAATCTACGCCAAAGCGTGTGTGCAAGAAACCGAAGACGAGCCCGAAGAAGCACCACCATCAACACCCAAACCCACTCCAACACCAACCACACCCCCGGGCTTGACCGCTCAGTGTTTAGATGTCTCGGTGTGGAATGAAGACTTTAGTAAAAAATTCACCACCGACGAACTTAAAACACTAAAGGCTGGCGATAAAATTAATTTGGTCGTCGGAGGGACTGCCACTTCTGGAACATTTACCCAAGCAAGGTTTACAGTTAATGGGGCACTGAGGGCGCCAGTCACACAGAAACCGAACATCGTCTCTATCCCTGAAAATACTCACTATTTCGATGCATACACAATACCAGACGGGGTTAAAAGCTTTACGGTTAAAGGTGAAATCCACCACTCAACGGCTGGCTGGTTTTAATTAAATACATGGACAAAAAGAAATTAACAACAATACTAATAGTCTCAGCAACAGTAGTGCTTGCAGGAATCGCAGTGTTCACTGCCGTGAGACTTTATCAGCTAAGACAAGAGCCTGTTGCACCCACCGCGCCCACCAGCCAACCAGCAGCCGCAACACCAAAAACACAAAGTTGCCAAACCCTTGCTTTTACTATCGAAGACAGCCCAACGCCTACGCCTACTGGGACGGCAACAGCAACACCATCGCCAACACCTACAACCTCTGCTACACCAACAAACACGCCTACCGCCACAAGCACCCCAGCAAGCACATCGACTGCTACACCTGACCCAGAACTTCCAGAAGCTGGTGTTTCAGTACCAACCTTGCTCGGAACAGGTGCAGGAATTTTCCTGGTAATAATTTCCCTTCTTTTAGCGCTCTAGTATTGCATTTAATTACCAATTGTTTTACCTTGTAAATAGTACCGTGAAGAAAAATAAACAACTATTTTTGGCACTTTCAATAGCTCTCCTGCTGGTCTTGGTACTAAGCCAGGCTGACTCTGTTTTAGCCCAAACCGCATCTCCCAACCTGTCTCCAACACCAACCCCAACAGCAACTGCTACGGCAACTGCCTCTGCAACACCAGAGGCCCTGCTCGATGCGGGTGTGAGTTTGCCAACACTTTTTGGATTACTACTTGGAGCTCTGCTTCTTATTGGATCCTTCGTACTTGCCTTCTAACGCCAGGTGTTCAGCCAGTAATAGCTTTTGTCTAACCACAATGGAACTTTTAAGCCGATCCAGTGGGGGTAAAAATAGATAAACAACAGAACCGTTGAAACAAAAAATATCGAGGCAAAACGGGTGTTTCTTCTGAGTACATAAGCTAGCATGATGGAAAGAAATGGCAGGGCTGGTAGGAAGTGGTATAAAAACATTATTCGTGGACTTACTGCCCAAGTTGCAAAGAAAGCAAAGAAAGCAAACACCAAGAAACCCAGCTTTTTGTTTTTCTTTATAAAAGAATTCGCAGCTGCAACAAAAACAGCTGCACCACCAAACCAAAAAACGAGCGGGTTCCCCATTGCATAAATTCTAGAAACCATCCCCCCAACTTCTTCGCTGGTGAAGAGATAAATTGGTCGAGCTAAAAATGGCCAACTCCACCAAGGGGATGTGTATGCGTGTTCGGCAACAAGGCCGGTGTGATACCACCACATCTGCTTTTGCACCCCAATAAATATATCTAGCGTGTGGCCTGTTAAAAACATGGGTAAATAATTTAAGACATAAATAACGGGTGGTAACATAAGAAACCACAAGTATGAAAGTTGAATTTTCTTTCGAAACACCAAGTGAGAAACAAAAATAATTGGCAGTAACCACACTGCGCTCCATTTTGAGGAAATTGCAAATCCAAAAAATAGTGCCGACAAAAAATTCTTGTTCTTTAGAAATGAATAAAGGGAAGCCAGGGAAAAAGTCATAAAATATATGTCGTTCATGCCGATTCTCGACATGACAAGCGACAAACCATCAAGGGCAAAAATTGCAGCCGCAAAGATTCCAGCAAGTTCATCGTTTAATATCTCCTTTCCAAGAAGATAAACCATGTAAACAGCTAAGACCCCAAAGAGGGCGCCAGGAAGCCTCCACCCGAACGAGTTCTCTCCAAAAATATACATCCCACCAGCCATGGCTAGTTTTGCAAAAGGTGGGTGTGTCCACTCGTATGCAAAGCCTTCGGGCGGGTCGTTCCACCACTCCCAAGCCTTCGGGTCACCTTCAAGAACTCTTTTTGCAGTAAAGGCATGGTAAACCTCGTCAAAATATTCGTTCGGGGGACTTCCAAGCACCATAAGTCTTGAAACCAAGGAAAATCCTAAAACCAAAAGCAACAGGCCTTCGGCATGTTTCTTTGAAAGAGAAGCTTTAGAAAAAGAAAATTTATTACTAAAGGCTTTTGCCCTTTTCAAAACACCACGGCTCTTTTTGGAAATAGATATCAAGAAGGTGGCAAAAAGAAGAAGATTTATAAGAACAATTACGAAAATTGCTTCACCAGAAAGAGTCTCGGCAAAATCAAAAGTCACCCAATGGTAGGAGTAATAAAGGTTCGCAAGGTAAGTTAGGGAAAGGCCGGCATAAATAAACCACAGGTGTGGTATTGATGCCGAAATCAATGCAAGTGGCGCAAAAACTGGAAGTAAGTGCCTCTCGTGAAGTCTCGTCAAAAACAAGAAGCCAGAAAAGAAAATTGTTGTTAGAAGTGTATATCTACCCTGTTTTAGCAACCCCTTCCGAAAGAAAACCAGTGTGGTAAAAAAAGCTACTAACAAAAAGCCAACAACAGAAGTGGTAATCGTGTCCTTTTCCCAAAACCCAAAGAGTCCCCACAAGTTAAAGGCGTTAACGCTAGTGAATGGATACTGTCCAAGAGAAGTTGTTATCCTGTTTACGACAAAAGCGAAAAAGTTCCCTCCTGAGTAAAAAGGTATAAATGCAAGCAGAAAAATGGCACCGGATAAAGCAATATAACTAGCAATTTCCTTTATGTTCCACCTCTTCACCCACATCCACAAAAGAACTATCGGAACAAGAAATGCCGCTTGTGGCTTAACGAGAATCCCAAGAGAAAGAAATGCGGCACTCCACAATTTTCTCTTTCCCAATAAATAAACAGCGAGAAGGGAAAGTAGTGCCGTAAGAGAATCCACTTGCCCCCAAAAAGTAGAATTTGCAATAACCGCCGGATTAAAAACATACGCAGCAACTGCAAAAAGAGAGGCTCTCTCCTGGACATATTCCTTAGCAATCTTGTAAATTAAAAACCCAGTCGCAAGATCCGCAAGAATTGCAGGAAGCTTGTAAAGTAAAAGTAGAGGAATTGAAAGAAAAGCCTTGAGCTTCCCCAGAAACCAGAGCACATACAGATACCCGGGAAAGTAGTCGGACCATCCTGAATAAAAAGCTCTAAACCCCTCTTCTGAAAGTCTCGTGCTCCATCCCACAAAGGTATTAAAATCAAGCGAAAGAGTGCCATACTTGTAAAATAATAAGCGAATGAAAAAAGCGGTTACTAGAATCCAAAAGATTAATGGGCGGGTTTTACTTCTTGTGCTTTTTATCTTCTTCTTCGTCATTTATTTTTTTAGCTCTGCTGGCAACACACCATACGACTATTTTACTCGACTGGCAAGCGCTTTTCTTGAAGGGAAAATAGCCTTTTCTGAAAACCCTCCCTGGTTAAATGAATTGATACCGGCTGGGCAGGGAAACTATTTTGTTCCGTACCCGCCAATGCCAGCCATTCTCGCGATGCCCTTTGTTCTAATTCTAAAAAATTTTCCTCAACAAATTCTTGCCCATATTTTAGGTGCAGGATTTGCCACCACCATTGCGGCAATCGCACTCAAAATAAGAAAGGATAATCTATTTGCCATCTGGGTTGGACTTTTTGCAGGAATCGGAAACATTATTTGGTTTATGGCCGCAAATGGGTCTGCGTGGTACTTGGGACAAATAACTGCTGCCTTTTTTATGGCGGCCGGTATTTTAGAAAGCGTAACTAAGAAACGCCCACTTCTAGTTGGAATTTTCTTGGGTGGGGCCTACCTCGCAAGAATCCATACCCTTTTAGCACTTCCCATTTTTATATACCTACTTCGTAAAGAGCTAAGGGGTAAAGTCGGAATGCTTGAGTTTGCGGCTGGTCTAACTCCTTTTCTGGGATTTAACTTTGCTTACAATTTTGCGCGGTTTGGTGTGATCTGGGACAAAGGATATATGTTAATTCCAGGAGTTTTAGAAGAACC
>CALEZE010000121.1 GCA_937928235.1 uncultured bacterium
CCAGGAAGCAATACGATTTGGCCTTAACCCGATTTGCTTCAGAGAAGCGACGGTTTTTTTAACAAATTTATCCTTATCAGAAAACTCATAAGCACCATTTTCTTTTGTTATTTTTGATTTAACCGTCATCTTCACTTTTTTTGCTTCATTTTCGTATATTTTAATGACATCCTTACACAGCTTTTCGAGGTTTTTCTCATCCCTAGTCCTAACCTCTATACCCAAAACAATTTCGCCAGGAATAGTGTTAACACCCTGTCCCACTTCGCCAGCGGAAACTATTCCGATATTCATCTGTGTTCTTTTATTTATCTGGCCCAATCTTGTTTTTAGAACACCCTTAGCAAAAACAGGAAGCACATTGTTAGCCAATTCCGGTTTTGAAGCATGGGCAGCTTTCCCAACTATTTTTAGGTCAATACGGGCATAAGCAGGCGAAGAAATTATCATATCACCAAAACGCCTGTCGCTTGCGTCAAATATGTAACCTCTCTTAGATTTAAAAAGTTTGTAGTCCAAACCACTTGCCCCATGATTTCCCGACTCTTCGGAAACAGTAAAAACCACTTCCAAAGGGTTGTGGGAAACCTTGTTTCTTGTCAATCGACCAATCACTTCTAGTATCGCGGCTACTGCTGTTTTGTTATCGGCACCCAAGATGGTATCTCCTCTTGACCTGACCCACCCCTTTTTA
This sequence comes from uncultured bacterium, assembly GCA_937928235.1. Taxonomy (GTDB): domain Bacteria; phylum Patescibacteriota; class Microgenomatia; order UBA8517; family UBA8517; genus CALEZE01. The sequence goes on from CALEZE010000121.1 coordinate 695, forward strand.
TCGATGTATGGAACAATCTCATCTTTCGTGCCTTGGACTGTATCGATATGAGCATTAAGCATTAAGGTTTCCCTTGACTCGTCTCCAGGAAGAAAAACAATAACATTACCTTCCTTGTCCACCTTAGGTCTCAAGCCCATTTTCGAAAGCTTATCCTTCACCTCTCTTGTCATCCTTTCCTCGTGACCCGTGGGGCTCGGAACTTTTACCAATTCCATAAAGCTCTTAACGACAGAGGGAGCCACACTTTTGCTGTATCTAGCCATAAAGAAGTTGTTTAGATTCCTCGAGCAGTGCCCGCGCCTCTTCAGGATCTTCCCCAAATGCTATTAGCATGGCCCACATACCTTTCAGCCAAACCAATGGATAGACACCCTCCTGCTTTTCTAAATTAAATGCCAACGGTTTACCTTTGTAACCCGTCTTTCTTAGTAGATCTCAGGCCTCTTCTACAGACTTTCCTAACAAGTCATATTTGTCTTCTTTTTCAAAGATTGTTTCAACAGCTCGTGGATCAAAAGCTTTTCTAAACCCTTTTGGATTGTGTGCTCCAGTCGGTCGACCACCATTTATTTCCAAAACAACTGGCTTGCCGTTCACGGAGGCAATGTCGACTCCACCAGGCCCTTGGGGTTTCATATGTTCGAGAAAATTGGTGACAATTTTCTCTGCCTCCTTCTCAAAATCCTCCGTGGCACCAGATGGGATTTGGTTTCCTGCCCAGTGTGTCTTTCCATGAACGATCTGCCTAGTCAACCCTTCCATAATTCTGGTTCCAGTAAACTGAAGAGAGTATGCCTTCTCACCGTTTTCGTCATTGTCTATGTCCAAAAGCTCCTCGACAGCCACTGGCATCAGTTCACCATTTTTATGAGCAATAGCTTCAGGCATTTCTGGAATTTTATATGAACAAACATCATCCCTGTCCAAACAAACCTTCATGTCGAACCCTCCAGACAATATGTATGGTTTTAGAATAACCTTGTGTGTTCCCAAAAGCTCACAAGCCTTCAAAATTTCTTCTGCGTTTCTGGCTACAAAACCTCGCGCGACTGGCATACCTATTTGCTCTGGAAACGCCTCTTTGTCCAAATCACCAATCCATCTATGTAAACCGCCTTTGTGTCCCCACCATCCAGTGTCTAAATATCTTTTCTTGTCCCCAATGAGTACTGCGCCACTTTCTAAAAGAGGTTGCGCCCAGTGCAAAAACTCTTCAGTGACAGCGTAAGGGTAAAGTTCAACAGGGCCACTCCCATTTTTTCCAGAAG
>CALEZE010000122.1 GCA_937928235.1 uncultured bacterium
CCGCCCTCGCTAGTTTCTTTAAAAGAAGTTTCTACAATTTCGTCCATGGTACTTTGACCCTTATCTATGATGCTACCTTGAAAACCGGCTTTGGTGAGAGCTTCTGCAATCCTTTTTCTAATTTCCCCAATTAGGATTATGCAATTAACATTCTTATTACTCACAACCGCTTCAGCCAATTCTCCAAACCCATGCCCCTTATCTGAACCACCCAGAATGAGTGTCATGTTTTCGTCAAAAGAATTAATTGCAGCCACGGTTGGTCTGGGACCGGTGGCAAATGAATCATTGTAAAAACTTACTTTCTCCACCTTTCTAACAAACTCTAGTCTATGCTCAAGACCTTTAAAGTCTTTGATTGCAGAGACGATGTCTTTTTCGGGAACACCTAGCTTCTTTGCAACAACAACTGCAGCTGCCACATTTTCCACATTGTGAGAGCCGGGCAAGGAAATTGCACTCTTGTACTTTTCATCAATTCTGTCTTTGGAAAAATAAACAACCTCTCCTCCTGCCGCATCCTCAAACTCTTTAAGGTGTTTATCGTGCTGGCTCAAGACAGCCAGGCCCTCTTTCGACTGAAACCTAACTATATTTAGCTTTGCATCGATATACTCACTTATATCTTTGTGCCAATCGAGATGGTCCTGATCAACATTTACAACCACTGATATATCGGGACTTTGGTTGATATCTATGAGCTGAAACGAAGAAAGCTCCATAACAACTATGCTTTTTGAAGTAAGTTTTTTTAGTAGTTCAAGATATGGCTTACCTATGTTTCCAGCTAGATAGACATCTTCGCTGCCCTTTTTGAGAATCTCGTAAATTAAACTTGCAGTTGTTCCTTTACCTTTAGTCCCTGTAACACCAATTATTTTTGCTGGACACAACTCTATAAAAAGTTTTGTTGCACTTGAAATTTGCGCTCCCTCTTCTTCTGCCTCAACAATCTCGGGAAGATACCTGTATACACCGGGGGATCTAAAAATTATCTCAAACTGTCCAAGGTTTTTAAAATATTCTTCACCGGTCACAAACTTAGCACCTTGTAAGTCTTCTCCTTTTAGTCCAAGCTCTTCTTCTGTTTTTTTGTCTAAAACAGTAGCGTTGGCACCATTAATCGTAAGATATGAAAGCAAATCCCTACCCTCCATACCGAATCCCAGTATTGCTACCTTTTTACCACGCAGTGGCAAGCTATGCTTATTTTTCAGTTCCATTGAATAAACTGTACCTCTGGCTCTAAAGTAACTCCAAACTTTTCTTCCACACTTTTAATAATTGCATCTGAAAGTTCT
>CALEZE010000123.1 GCA_937928235.1 uncultured bacterium
CGAGCATCTCCCCCAATAACTTATCCACTAGACGCAAAAAGAAAGAGGAATACAGAAAATGACACCTATTGACTTAATTGGATGGCTGCTGGTAGCAGGCCTAGTCGTATTCGGTCTGGCGATGATTCTCAGCAAACCTTTCAGGGATGCTATGATCCGTCGCTTTCAAGGCGAAGCGGCTTCAGCGGCTCAGAGGATAAGTGAGCCCATGGCTAACATGGACCTCGCCATTGCCCAGACTCGCGAGGCCAAGAGCAAAGTATCTTCTGCTTATGCGACTGTTGTCGGCAAGATCTCCACTCTGGAGAAAAAACGGACCGAGGCGGTTGCGAAGCGGAAGAGCTGGGACGAGGCGGCTCAACGCTACGCCAAGGCCGGCGACGAAGATCGTGTTCGCCAATGTCTTGAGCGCATGAACCGCTTCGATGAGCAGATCAACGAGCTTGACGGCAACATCGACAATCTGCGTCCCCTGGCCACATCGCTTGAAGCCAAGCGTGGCGAGCTGGATAGCAAGATTGAAGAGTATGAGTCTCGGAAGTCGAGACTTCTGGCTCGTGCAGAAACCGCAGAAGCCATGATCTCCGTCAAGAAAACCATGACCGACACTGGTGGATCTACTGCTGGCTTGTTCGAGGAGGCCGAACGCATGGTTCAAGGCGTAGAAGAACAAGTTGAAGGTTTGCAGGCCCTTATCGATCTGGATCAGGCGGAGGCCAATCAAGAGGAAGAACTCCTCTCCGTCCTGAGCGACACCGACCAAGACGATCAGGTGCGCCAATACATGAAGCGCGCCAGCGCCAACAACTAAATATCAATTGTCAATTAACAACTGACACGCATTACCTGCGTTAACAGGTAACCTAATCGAGACGACCTCTCGATAAATCAATGCAGACGCATTGATAAAGGCACTTGGATAAACGCCAGGTTGTGAATGTACAGGAGTAGTTATCGCATAGCGCGATTATCTAAACTACCCCCGTATGTTCCAACCTGGTACCAAGTGCCTTTTTTTTGGCTATTTTCTTGCTAAAATGGATACCGATGTTAAAAGGACTCGTTTCTAGGTTTCTTGACATTAACCAAAGAGAAATTGACAGGCTTCAGAAGATAGTCGAAAAAGTTCTTTCCTTTGAAAGTGATGCCAAGAAACTAAAAAAGGCGGATTTCGCCAAAAAGACCAAAGAGTTTAAAGAAAGACTGGGGAAGGGTGAAACCCTGGAAGATATTTTGCCGGAGGCCTACGCAGTTGCCAGGGAAGCTTCATGGCGGGCAATCGGCCTAAAACACTACGAAGTGCAGCTTTTGGCTGCAATTGCGCTTTTTGAAGGCAAGGTTGTTGAACAAAAAACTGGTGAAGGAAAAACCTTGTCCGCGGTGCCCGCACTTTATTTAAGAGCTTTGGCCGAAAAAGGTGTGCATTTGGTGACGGTTAACGATTATCTGGCAAGAAGGGACTCTGGTTGGAATGCACCTATATTTGAACTACTTGGTTTAACAACCGGTGTCATTGTTCAGGAGCAGAAGTCTTTTGTTTATGACCCCGAATATGAAGATAAAAGTCATGGGGACGAAAGACTAGCTCACTTAAAACCTGCGGAGAGAAAAGAAGCCTATGCTGCAGATGTTACATACGGAACAAATAACGAATTTGGTTTTGATTATTTGCGCGACAACATGGTGCAGTCCTTGGACGCCATGGTACAAAGAGGTCATTACTTCTCAATTATTGATGAGGTGCACTCTGTCCTTATAGACGAAGCAAGAACGCCGCTTATTATTTCTGCTCCCGACACGGAACCCACGGACAAATATTTCCGGTTTGCTGAGATTGTAGGGAAACTTAATTCAGATACAGATTTTACTATCGACGAGAAAGCAAAAAGTGCTTCTCTCACAGAACATGGAATTGCCAGAGTCGAAAAAATCTTGGGGGTGGACAACTTGTATGAGAAAGATTTTGATACCGTTCACCATGTAGAAAATGCACTTCGTGCAAAAACCCTCTATCTAAAAGATCGCGATTATGTTGTGAAGGATGGCGCGGTAACTATTGTTGATGAATTTACAGGAAGACTCATGGTGGGAAGGCGCTGGAGCGATGGGCTTCATCAGGCGGTTGAGGCCAAAGAGGGGGTCAAAATTCAGCAGGAAAGTAAAACCCTCGCAACCATTTCTTTCCAGAACTATTTCAGGATGTATGACCATCTTTCCGGTATGACAGGGACTGCGGCAACCGAAGCCGAAGAATTCAAAAAAATCTATGACATGGATGTTGTTGTTGTCCCGACACACAAACCAAATGCCAGGAAAGATCACGGAGATGTAATTTATAAAACGCTTCGGGCTAAATACGGAGCAATTGTTTCTGAGATAGAAGATAAACACAAAAAGGGCCAGCCCGTCTTGGTTGGTACCACTTCAATTGATAAAAACGAAATAGTAAGCAATTACTTAAAACGCAAGAAGATTCCCCACAATGTTCTTAATGCAAAAAACCACGAAAAAGAGGCAAATGTTATTGCAGAAGCAGGCAAACCCGGTGCAGTAACTGTTGCCACAAACATGGCAGGGCGAGGAGTCGATGTCGTTCTTGGGGGTACTCCTCCAGACATGCCCCCGGGGATGGATAGGGAGAAGCACGAAAAGACCACAGCTTACAAAAAATGGCAAGAAGCGCACCAGAAAGTGATAGACGCCGGAGGACTTCATGTTATTGGCACGGAGCGCCACGAAAGCCGCCGAATAGATAATCAGCTTAGGGGGCGTTCGGGTAGACAGGGGGACCCAGGGTCGTCTAGATTTTATCTTTCTTTGGAAGATGACTTAATGAGGATATTTGGTGGTGAGCAGATTGGCTCGCTTATGGACCGCCTTAATCTTCCCGAAGATCAGCCCATTGAAAATCCTCTTATAAGCCGCGCGATTGAGCAGGCTCAGGTAAAGGTGGAGGGTTTCAATTTCGATATGAGGAAGAATTTGGTTGAGTACGACGATGTTGCCAACCAACAAAGAGAAATTGTTTACAAATTAAGACGAAGAGTTTTGGAATCCGACAATTTACAAGAAGAGGTTTTGGAAAAACTCGAACACCAAGTGGACCATTCAACTCTTTTGGCAACAGATGTTGAAACAAGCAAACTCGATTCAGAAAAACTTCTAGTGAGCACTTTGGAAGTTGTGCCACTAGACGAGAAATCCAAAGACAAACTAAAAACAGAGATTGAAAAAACAAAGGGTACTGAAGAGGCAAGTTCTTTGGTTAAAAAAGTGATCCGCGATGTTCACGCTGCTCGGGAAAAACAAGTTGGAGAAAAAGTGATGCGACAAATTGAAAAGTTTGCGTACCTTGGCTCCATTGATAGGCAATGGATTGATCACATTGACCACATTGACGGTTTACGAGAAGGTGTGCGTTTGCGCGGGTATGCGCAAAGGGACCCCTTGGTGGAATTTAAAAATGAGGCATATGATTTATTTGAAGGGTTATTGGGAAGGATTGACTCAGAATTAGGTAGGAGACTTTTCAGGGTTGGAGTTGCAAGACAACAATCGGAAATCCCACTTGATCAAGCAAGGACTAATGTAGACAAGACGGATGCAATGGGTCTTGCCCAGAAGAGTGCTGATGAAACCGCAGTCGCAGGGCAACCAGCGGCGGGGGTGCACAAACATACCCACGAAGAGGTTGAGAGAAAAGGGGAAAAGATTGGCCGTAACGACCCGTGTTGGTGTGGAAGTGGAAAAAAGTGGAAAAAGTGTCACTATCCACAAGAAGGCTAGCCAATGACCTGGAAAAAGATATCTTCAAAGACTGTCTTCAAGAGCAAGTGGATGACTGTTACGGATGACAAAGTTGAAACAGAGACAGGCCACACAATCGATTCATACGGTGTGGTCCACAAAAAACCTTTTTCAATAGCCATCCCTTGGGACGGGAAAGAAACAGTTTTGGTGGGTCAGTACCGGTATACCGTTGACAAATTTTCCTGGGAGTTTCCCATGGGCCATTTTGAAGGAGATAGCGTGGAAGATACAGCGATAATTGAACTGGAAGAAGAAACAGGACTAAAGGCTGAAAAGATGGAAAAAATTGGTTCATTTTACCCAGCGAACGGGTTTTTAAACCAAGAGGCCTTTGTTTTCGTTGCGACAGGACTTACAGAAACGAAGCCAAATAGAGAAGGGGGAGAAGAAGGTATGGTCGAGAAAAAGGTTACCCCCAAGGAATTAAATGAAATGATAGTAAAAGGCGAAATTAAAGATGGACCAACAATAGTGGCTTTCAAAATGTTTGAGGAGTATCTAGACAAATAAAAAACCTAAACAAGCAAGTAAACCCCGAGTACCGCGAGGGCTCCGGCGACAAGTTTCTTTACCACCTGGCTTCTTTCTCTGAGAAACACAATCCCAGCAGCAACACTTAATACAGAAACTCCTTGATAAATGGCCGTGGTAGCACTCGCAGTGCCGCCTTGGGCAAGTGCTGTTGCGAAGAAAAACGGCGTGAGAATTGCAAAGAAGGTTATGACGATTTTTCCTTGTCTTTAGCGAACAAGGGCAACACAACCGCAGAAGGAAGAGTCATCGCAAGTACAATCAAGTTTGGTGAAAAAATTTCGGACGCCGCCTTCATAGCAACCCCCAAAATACTTCCCGTTATAGAAAACAAAAGTGCTACAGACATGGCCTTATCTTTAACTATTCTTCTGGGCGAAGAGATAACCGCGACTGCTAAAAATGTTATAAAAATCCCCAGATATTCTGTGAAGACTAGCCGCTCACCTATAAGAACCAGTGCTACCAAAGGTACCCAAACTGTTCTGAGGCGTACGATTATAGCTGAAATCGATAGTTCGTTAAGGGAGTGCATCTTCATAAAAATAAGGATGTTTATAACAGTAATAGCGCCAAGGCCGAACAGTAGAACGAAATGTCTAAAAGACAAACTGCTGTTCGTCAATTCAAAAATGGCAGGGAGGAAGATGGCGCTACGAAGAGTAGTCATTGCCCAAGAAAATTCCAGACTTTTAGAGCTGTTTTTTAACGAGTTTCTTGTTGCAAAGTTATAAAGAATATCGCTTGCTCCGGATAAAAATGCAAAGACAAACCAAGACATAAGAGTAATTCTACAATAAAAAACCCGCTTTTTGGCTGCTATTGCCTCAAGCGGGTTTACTTCACATTAAACAGTTAACACGAAGCAAACCTTCTGCCGGCGAGATTCACCAGCACAAGATTGTGCTTCGTGTTGCAAGAGCTCTCGGATGAGAAATGAGAGGAAGCACAAAACTGACTAGATCTTCGGAGGATTCGAAAATTTATTAGTCCGGGAGACAGAGAGGAGCTTTCCAGTGGCGTAAATCCGGTTGCCAGATACTGGCGCTTTCCTCTCTGCTCCAGTTTGGATGGATAACCCACTGCCTGTGGCTGTGTCAGGAGCGGGCAAATCCTAAGGTCAGGATAAGTCCTGGAGACCCTTCGGTGTTGAATGGCATTTCAATTTTATCTAGCCAAACTGTGCCGTCCAGACAGTTGGCCTTCGCCAGCTACTGTGCTGTGGGTCTCACTGGGGGCGGGAGGAAAACAGATAATTGCTGAAGAAGCGGACGAATCCGCTCCTTCATGAAACATGCGCGTTGCCGACGCTACCACTTATTTCAAATATTTAAGCGTAGGCGTTGGTCGCAGCCAGCCCTCATTCCTGGTTTCTCGGGGGATTTGGGTGCAAACCAACCCTCGAACTAACAGGCTATTCAAAAAGGTAACCATTGAGGCTCCCTTCTTCGAAATCTTGGTCTTTTGCGTTTACCTACCTGATTCCGCCGGGGTATGTCAGGTGGTGGCGCGCAGTCCGGCCAGCGCGAGGGTCACACGGGCAATCGGGACCGTCTCGGGGGCCGCGGCTTCAATGTCCACATTTGGTGTCTGGATGGTTTCCATGACGAACCTTTCTGTGTGCCGAATTG
>CALEZE010000124.1 GCA_937928235.1 uncultured bacterium
TATTAGTGACTTGATGCTGGAAAGTCCCTCTTTTGTTATGATTATAATAGAACTCTCGGCTATGTCTGTGTAGCCTTGTTTGTTGGGGTGGCCGTCTCCTTCCAAGCGGTTTCCTTCCCCATAATAGTCTGGAAGCCCGTCAAAAAAGTGTGTATTTGGCCGCTCACCGGCAAATTCTTGAAGCATATTTTTAAACCTACTCTCAAGCGTGGGGAGGGCAAGCACAACCAAATTCCCAGCGTACTCATTGCTTATTTTATGCATGCCTTCTTTTATATAGTCTAAAAACCCTTCCTCGCCGTGAATTTCTTTAATTTCCTCGGTTGTTGTTAAAAGGGCATTAGTGAAGGTTTCGGCGTTTTGATTCCTGTCGTATTCCGCCCAGGCAGCCCTTCCCTTTGGTCCGGCGGGTTCTCTTATTTCCGTGAAGTCATTGTGGGTAATTAGCCACAAGACAAGGCTTGGGGAATACTTTGCACCCCTTGTTTTATACCTGGCAACGGAAGCCTCCGTATCGTATCCAAAAACACCCAAATTTATTACTTCCGTTTTTCTTTTGCAATTCTTGGCAAAAAGTGCCTCCATTACTTCCGGGTAATTGTTTTCCGTACTTATGCCGTAGCCGTAGGTGAAAGAATCGCCAAGCGTCACTATCCTTTGTGTACCTTTTGTATTTTCCGGCTCATAATTAAACCTTTCATTTAAGGTGTCAGAATTTATGGTGTAAATAACACTTCCTTCCTCCCACGGGCCTGGGGGAGATATCGTGGTATTTTCCACAGGCTCAAAAAAATGTTCCATGCCTTCAACCGCAACTGGCCTAACTTGTTCTTCCGTAATTATGCTTGGATTATTTCTCACTTGAAGCTTTTGGTAGAGGGTGTAGGAAAGAAAGGCAATAAGGGCAAGTTGCAGAAAAATAAGCCCTGGTTTCACCAATTTCTTAAGGGATTTCACCCTTTTAATTTAGCACAGTCTTGGGCGAGTCCATGTATTCAGGAAGAATGTCTCCGAAGTGGTATTTCAATTTCTCCTTTGTTATGACCAGCGTTCGCTTAACAACTTCCCTTGAAACTCCGACTTCTTTGGTAATTCCTTCAATAGTCATGCCTTCGCCGCGTAGGCTGGCAACCTCTCTCTCTAATTCGGTGAGTACAGAAAGCATGTCTTGTATCTCTTCTTGTGATTCGTCGTCGGCAACAACAGCACCAACAGACGAATCCGGGTCCTCAACTATGTCTACAAGTGTTTTCCCACCCTCTGCCGAAAGGGGAGCGTCAATGTCTTCTATAAAATTGCGATACTTAAAAGCGTCTTCCACTTTTTTAAGAGGCAGATCTGTTTCTTTGGCAATCTCTTCCGTTGTTGGCTTTCTTCCGAGTTTTACTACTAAGGTGTCTTGTGCTGCAAGAACTTTTTGCAGCTCGTATGTGAAGTGGTACGAATAGGGAATGAGCCGTTCTGTGTCTACTTTTGCGCGTTTGATTGCTTGCCTTATCCACCAGCTAGCGTAAGTTGAAAACTTAAAACCTCTTTGCCATTCAAAATTCTTTAAAGCGCGCTGTAGGCCCATAAACCCTTCCTGAACTGAGTCTTCAGACAAAACCTCACCCCTTATCCTGGCATCGGCTCTGGCAAATTTAAGAATAAGAGCGGGGTTTGCTTGGACTATTTGGTTTACTGCCTCTCTTTCTTCGGCAGCGATTTTCCTTATTTGCGTGTATCTTTTTGCATTACCTTTAGCTTCAGCAAGCTTTTTTCTTGCTCTTTCGCCTTGTCTTACTTTAATAACAAGGCTAATTTCCTCGCGGTGTGTTAGTAGGGGGTTGTCGTCAATCGTTTTCTTGGTTGCACTTATTGTGTCTGGAATAATAAACTTCTCGTATTCGTTCTGGTATATATCTTCTTTTCGTATCCTCCTTTTGGGCCGGGTATCTATCCCTGTTATCTTTACACCCCTTTTATTCACACCAAACCACACCTTTTCAGCTTCCTCATCTGGCATTTTTTCGTAAACCACACTCGCAAAATCCTTTATGGAAATTGCACCCTTTTTCTCTGCAAGCTGGGCGAGCCTCTCTATGGCATTCTCGGCCAAAGAAGCTTCTTCCACGCTGCGCCCATTTTTGTATCCGTTTTCTTTAGACATAAAAGTATGAAGCAAGCGTATTCTACTATAAAAAAAGGCGAAAATTAAGCGCGAAGCGACATGGCGGTTGTTGGC
>CALEZE010000125.1 GCA_937928235.1 uncultured bacterium
CTCCTGGGCTTCTACCATCGAAATATCTGGAATAGTTTTCTATTCCTTTGACATAGCCAACTTCCTGAATCATTTCCACATCATATTTAACTCTTTGCGCCAAGCGCCTTGCTTCCAACTCTTTCCCTTCACCTTTAAGTTCGGTTACCCTTTTAAGAAGATCGCTCTTTATTTCTTCAAAAACATCCTCGTTTTTGCTTGGGTCAGTCATAAAATGTTTTGCAGGGTATAAAACAAAGTTTTTCTGATTGGGGTTTTTGGTTTCACCACTAACAGGGTCTATCAGTTCAGCCTTGTCTATTGTTTTCGTGCCGAGAGCGAGCCTTATTCCGTCATCTTGGTATGCGGGGTAAATATCGATAACATTTCCTCGTACGCGGAATGTCCCTCTGTGGAAACCAAATTCACCCCTTTCATATTGCAAGTCCACAAGTCTGTCGATTATTTGCTGTCTATCAATCTTCATTCCGTCAGTAAATTCGAAGATAAATTCGCCGTATTCTTTCGGAGACCCTATGTTGTAAATACAAGAAACTGAGGCAACAACAATTGTGTCTTTTCTCGTCAAAAGATTTGTGGTTGCTGCAAGGCGAAGTTTGTCTATCAAATCATTTATTCCTGCATCCTTTTCAATATAAGTATCGGTGGAAGGAATATATGCTTCTGGTTGGTAGTAGTCGTAGTAGGAAACGAAATAGCTAACTGCGTTTTCAGGGAAAAAGTCTCTTAACTCTTGATAAAGTTGGGCGGCAAGAGTTTTGTTGTGCGAGATAAGAAGAGTTGGGCGCTGAAGTTTTTCCACAACATTCGCAACAGTAAAAGTTTTACCAGATCCAGTTACTCCCAAAAGTGTTTGGTAATCTTTCCCTTTTGCTATTCCATTCACAAGTTCATCAACCGCACGGCTTTGATCCTTGGTAGGTTTGTATTTTGATTCCAGTTTGAATTTAGACATGGTGAAATTCTATCAGCTACACGCCGAAACCCGAAAAATAGGCAAAATTTGAACCTTGACAAATTTCGGGTTTTATTAGTATTCTGATAACAGTATGGCACCAATAATCTACAAAAGACAAGGGCAGATTTTAGACTTCATTAGACAGCAAATACAGGCAACAGGCAGTGCTCCCACTCTAAGACAAATAGCAGACGCAATTGGCGTTTCCTCCCTTGCAACTGTACATGAACACCTGGAAACACTAGAAGAAAAGGGTCTAATAAAAAGAAGGGGTGGTAAAACCAGAGGAATTGAGCTTGTTGATGAAGATGTAGACTTTTCTGAAGAGGGATTGGAAGTACCAATCCTTGGTTTTATCGCAGCAGGGTCACCCATAGAACCTTACACAGACCC
>CALEZE010000126.1 GCA_937928235.1 uncultured bacterium
GCTTTTAGTCTGGCTTTTAAAAACTCCCCAACGGGACTAAGCAAGTTTTTCGGAAACCGAAACTCCTTGGTCTGTTTCTTTTTTGTGTTTCTTTTCTTCTTAGCCATATTAAGCAACTTTCCTAGACAAATTATATACCAAAAGAAAAGCTGTAAACCCAATTACCGATGATAAGATCGCATCCCATTTTCCGGTCAAGGATAGCACAGATACCGAATAGCTAGCAAAAAGGGCTCGTGTTAAGAAAAAGACACCAAGGGTGGTCATGCCAGAAAACCCCACCCTACCGGAGGTATACCAAGAAAAACCCTTATACTTCCTGTCCATAAAGAAAAAAAGCAACAATATTGCAGCCAATACTAAACCACCCAAAAGAGATGTTACATTCGCATAAACAACAGCATGCCAGAGAAACATCACCAATAACCACAAAACAAGCCCCACAGTGGAGGCCTCAAGCGTCTCGTAAAAACGAAGTTTAAATTTTAAAACTGGAAATACAAATCCTAACGACAACCCAAGAAAGGAAAACCAAAACCACCACCCAGGAGAAATATAAAAAGAAGCAACAAGCCCCAACACCAAACCAGAAAGCATATAAAAACCTGTTGCGTATATTATTTCGGCAGAATAATCCTCCTTTAGTCGTTTCCAGAGAACGAATAAAAATATTAAAGCCCCAACAATATTGGCCACAAGGTTAATTAGCATCGCAGTTCAAGTATATCAGTTTGACTTAAAAAGACGCTTAGAGCTAACATTGGAACTAATGTTACAAACTCCACATGTTGCTGTTGGTGCCGCAATCGCTGTTGGCGTGACGAACCCATATATAGCAATTCCCATGGCGCTTGGTAGTCATTTTGTTTTGGATATGATTCCCCACTGGAACCCGCACACCTACACTGAGGCTGTCAAGCACGGTATTCCCACCAATCCAACAATAACTCTAACTCTTCTTGATATTTCAACCGCGCTTGGTTTAGGTCTTTGGATTGCCTACTCATCCCTTCCAAACACCACTCTTGCCATCACAATAGTTCTCGCCTCCTTTGCGTCAGTTCTGCCGGATGTTATTAAATACCCCTTTTTCCTTTTCAAGAAAATTAGGAAAGGAAAATATAAAAAATATGTGGATTTTGAAAGATCTCTACAAAACGATGTGGAAATGCTCCCTGGAGTTCTGACTCAACTTCTTATCGCTGTAGCCGCACTTTATTGGATATTTGGTTAGGGAGTCTTAACTAGCAACTCTCTCAACATACTCGCCGGTTCTTGTGTCAATTCGCACCTTATCCCCCACTTTAATAAACAGGGGCACTTTGGTTTCTAGCCCGTTTTCTAACTTCGCCGGCTTATAAATATTTGTTGCAGAATTTCCTTTTACCCCAGGGTTCGTGTCGATAACCTCAAGAGAAACTTTGGGAGGTATATCAATAGACAAAACATTCTCGTTCCAAAAAAGAAGATTTACAGTTTCCCCTTCTTTGACATAAGGAAGTTCCTCCTCAACCAGGTCTCTGTCAACCTCTACCTGTTCATAACTAGAAGGGTTCATAAAAGTCGCCACTTTTTCATCCGCATACAAATACTGCATTGGCCTTTTTGTGGTAACAATTTCGTCCACCCTTACAGTTGAATTAAGTGTCTTTTCTTCTGCCTGACCCGTTCTTAAGTTCCTAAGAGAAAGCCTTACGGTTGCGCCACCCCTACCTATTTTTGTGTGAGAATACCTGACAACCTTGTAGGGTTTGCCATCCATTTCAAAAGTTGTTCCGTTTTTTAAATCTGTCGCTGTAATCATAGAAATAAACTACAAATCACAAAACACAAATTACAAACCAATTTTTGAACTCTTTTAGTGTTTGCAATTTTAACATTGTTTGTTTTTTGGTACTTGCTATTTGGTACTTCATAGTTTTATCAGCCATTTGCCTTCCTTTTGTACCAATTTGTCGTCAAACCAAAGCTCGCCACCTCTCCTTAAATCCTTAATCATGTCCCAGTGAAGAGCAGAAATGTTTTTGCTACCTGTTTCTTTGTAGCCCTTTCCTAAAGCCAGATGAATTGTACCGCCGATTTTTTCGTCGAACAAGATGCTTTTTGTAAACCTGTCTATCTCAAAATTATTGCCAATCCCGAGCTCGCCGATTCTTTTGGCACCTTCGTCCATACTCAAAATATCGTTTAATTCTTTCTCTCCTTTTGAGGCAGTTGCTTTAACAACTTTCCCTTTTTTAAATTCAAGCCTGACATCTACATATTCTCTCCCCATATAAATTGCCGGGTAAGTAAACTTAATGTGGCCATCAGCTTTGTCTTCTTCGACAGATGTAAAGACTTCTCCACCTGGCATGTTATGTGTTCCGTAATCGCTTTCAGAATTTCTTCCCTTTTTCCCTAATACCAAATCTGTGTCCTCACCCACAATTCTCACCACTTTCGTTTTGTCTATTAATTTTCTTAACTTTTCTTGCTCTTTAAACTTCTTCTTCCAATCTGGTTTGTTTATTGAATTAAAGAGAAAGTCTTCATAGTCTGCCAAACTCATGTCTGCCTCTTGTGCTTGTGCTTCTGTAGGAAAACGAGTCACAACCCACCGTGTGTTTTCAACTCTGTAGTCTGTTATTGGTCTTAAAACCTTTAGCCTTTCAGAAACCCTTTTGGAATCTATACTAGCGTAAGCTCTTGTGTTTGCTTCTGAGCCAATCCTAATGTAACAATCCATTTTCTTTGTTTCATCCATAACAGTTTGTGGAAAATGTTTAATTTGTTCCATTGAAGCGTTTTTAAGAAAGTATTCTCCAAATTCATATGGTTCAAAACGCACCTTCACTTCACCCGCCCCTCTTTTAACAAGAAGCTTGTAAATTTCAAACATAAGGGGCTTTGCAGAATATTCGCCCTGAATAACAACATTCTCCCCTTTTTTAACTTTTAGGGAGTAGTCAACAAGTATTTCTGCCTGTTTTTTATCTCGTGGGTCTACCAATGCCCTAAAAAAGCTGT
>CALEZE010000127.1 GCA_937928235.1 uncultured bacterium
TTCCTGCGTTATCAGTCCAAGCTTTCCACCCAGCAACCTCCAGTTCTTTTTTGATCCACATCGGCATTTTACCCTCTTTCCCGCTAGGGGAATTAATGGCACAAGCTTCACTGAACATGCTTATTAACTGTTTCTTGTTCATAATCTAACTATATACAGCCTGACCTACTTCCATTCTTCAGGGTCTTTACCCAAGCCTACAAATGGACCCCATTGACCTTCTCCTATACCGTACACTAGTCTCTCAACTTGTCTTGGAGTCATCCAAGAGATATCAGGCATTCCAAGTTTTTCAACAACAGGGCTTAAATTATATACCGTGTCACAACATCCAATTTCAGGCTTGATGGGGCAATTCGAGCAAAGCTCAAATGCCTTGCTAGGCAAGATCGATGTATCCTCAATCTTTTTTGCACCTAAAAGTTCGAATATCGGCCCAGAGTTACTATTCCCAAAAGCAATGGTCTGGAAATGAGGTTTTTCTGAGAAAAGTTTTTGTACTAGTTTCAAACCAGCGCCTTGATTTTGATATTCTTCTAGAACTGCCCATCCCCCAAACTCCCAGATATTTTTCTCATAAAATTGGGTGTAAGCAGCCGTTCCTACCACTTCTCCTTGTAGCGTCTTCATTACTATCAAAGCTCCTTTACTAGCAAGATGCTTATAATGCTCCTCTGTAGTTGGCAGCATAAGACCTTTTCCACTAAATTGGTTTACTACATCAACCGCACCGGTGATGTCTTTTTCGTTTTCCTGATTCGGAAAAACAAGATCGTACTGATTTACTGTTTTTTCTGTTTCTTTGTTCATTTAATATCACCTCCTTTTTGGGCCAATAAAAAAGCCCCTTCTGCCTCCAAAACTACATTTGGAAACAAAAGGGGCCTTTCGACTACGCTCGAGGCTGTACCACCCTTCTTTAACTACCCTTTTTTACTAAAAAATAATCCCGACACATGTCGGGACTCGAAACTAAAAAGGATAATCCTTATTGTTCGAGTGCTCCGTTTCTATTGTGACACACTCTAGTGCTATTACGGGCACGCCCGTCAGGCATTTTGGCCTGCTGCAACTGGATCGCGACTCCAGTGTTGCTTTGATTAAATTGTCAACGAGTTTATTATATCAATATTGTCAATACTCAGCTAATTTAACACCCTCCAAGACGCACCATCAGTCTCCACCACCACATCACCCGCTTCATAAGTCCCATAAATTTTTACCCCAGCATTTTTCAACATGTCCAATACTTCCTTGTGGGGGTGACCATAACTATTCTTTTTACCTGCAGAGATTACTGCCACCTTTGGGTTTGTCTTTTTTAAAAGCTCTTCTGTCAAACCATTGCGACTTCCATGATGAGGTATTTTGATATAGTCGACCGGGCCCACCAAATCCCTTCTAACAAGTAGATCTGAAATCTCCGGACCAATATCCCCTGTGAGAAGCGCATCAAACTCCCCCAGCCTCAACTTAGCCACGACTGAAAAGTCGTTTGGGTCCCTTGTGGTACTAAGAAAACCCAAAACTTGCGAGCCGCCGCCCACTTCTTCTTGGACACTGTTCTCAGTCAAAAAAGCCTTCGACGGATGGACTACATCTAACTGCATCAAACCCAACCTGATAGTTGTACCTACGCCGGGCATAAACACTCGTGCCTGAGAACCCCCCACCACACTTTCTAGCACTCGGTATGATTGATTGCTAGAAATGAGCCTATTTGTCACAAAGACTTCTACATCGTAGGCTTGAAAAACTTCTATCAGCCCTTCATAGTGATCAAGCTGTGGATGTGTAAGGATAACGACCTCTATTTTGCGGTCAAAAACCGGCATATGTTCCGACAGGCATTCCATCACACTACTCCCCGGCCCACCATCTACAAGTATTTGACTGTTTCCGTGTACCGCCAAAATTGCATCCCCTTGCCCAACATCACAAGCTATTAACCGTAAGTTTTGCGGAGAAACTGAGGCTACGCCAATCCATACGGTAATTGCAAGCAGTGCCAAAAACCCAAGAAGTAATAATATTCGTTTCTCTTTCATCCAAAAATATTAACAATCCATATAAACCATGTAGTTAGTGGAAGAACCAACAAGAGAACCGCTTTTGCCAAGCCAAAAGAAAAAACACTGAGAACACCCGCAATTCCTCCAATTATCGTAATCAAAGGTACCGCCCACAAAACTAGTGAGTTAATGATTGGCGACAAAAGATTAAACTGACCAAATGTTAAGAAAAGTATTGGAGCAACACCAACCTGCGCAGCAAGAGAGGTTGACAGCCCCTCCCTCAAAAGTCGTGGTACAAACTGTATAAATCTAGCTACTTTAGCTTCAAAAAGCATTAGGGAGGCAGTGGCAACCACAGACAAGACAAACCCCAGGTCTACCAACCACAAAGGCTTGACTAATAACATCAAAAAGGCACTTAGAGCTAAGCCTCGCCAAGCTAGGTAGACCCTTCCCAGGGCCTGGGCACCAAAAGCAATGGTCCCCATAATGGCAGCTCTAACTATTGGGGCATCCATTCCCGAAAAAAGACTGTAAAGCCAAATACCTGCGATTGCTGCAAATACCGCCTTGCCTCGTGGCAAAAATAAAAGGAATACAGCAACAAGAAACCCGGCTACTAAAGTTACATTCATTCCAGAAGCTACAACCACATGCGCGGTACCTGTAACCTTAAGTTGATCCCAGAAAGTAGAGGAAACAGCCTCTTTTGAGCCTAAAACCATCCCAGCAACAAGCGCTGCGTCATCAATTGGAAGCACCCTTTTGTAAAAAGAAACGACAGAAGCCCTAGTTTTAAAAAGAATTGAGTCCGACTTTTTTATTTCAACAAGCTTAGGGCTACCAAGTCCCCCATCCGTCACCAACCCCTCAACCACCACTGTGTCACCGTAATTTATTCGGGGATATTTTGGCAGGTAAACTTTTATTCCGGATAAAACAATTCTTTGAGAACTTTCAAAAAGGAGCGGTTCGGAAAGAACCCTTTCGGTAATTCTTATCTTTTGTCCGTCAACAAATTTCGGTCGCGATGTTTCGTAACGCCAAAAAATGATGCCGACAAGAAAAAGAAAAATTAGAAAATTTTTCATTAACAAATTTATGTCGCGCGCAGTTTTTGGAACACTGTTTTTGGGCATTTAGGGACCCGGAAAAGTGGATGCCGAAACTGGGCGCGACCTTCAATAAATCGCGATATCGTCTTTTATTTTTTCAAAAACAAACTGCTTGATTGCACCTTTTGACACCAGTTCTTGGGTAGTTGAGTAAGGTCTGTGTTCAATGATGTTTTGGGCGTAAACAGGGCCAATTCCGTTAAGTGATTCCAGCTCTTTTTGGCTTGCTGTGTTGATATTAACCAAACCACTCCCCTGACCCCCAAAATTGGATGATACAGTTTGATTACCCCCTGTCGTATTAGCAGACAGGGTGTCTAACTGCTCACCGACACGCGGGATGTATAGCTTTTGTCCATCGATAATTTTGGCGGCGCGATTTAGTGCTTTTTCCATCCATTCGCGGTCGGCATTTACAGAAATTCCACCCGCCGCTATTAGTGCATCTTCTATTCGCGAATCACTTGGTAATTTGTAAACACCAGGGGACTCAACAGCACCTGCTATCTCAACGACTATCTCTTGGCCATTCTCGGACACTGTAGCGTTTTCTAAGACCTCGACGCGCTGACTTTGGCCATTCATACCACCTTTTGCAAAGAGGACACCAAATCCCGTTAGAATAATTCCTATCAATAAAAATGCTGTTTCGTATTTGTGTTTTAAAATAAAATCTTGGAAACGGAAGTTTTTCGGACTTTTTGCATCCAACCCTTCGACTTTAAATTCTCCAAAGCCTTCGAGTTTTTGTGAAGACATGGGCAGTTACTTATAACTACTTTACAACAAAATTAACAATCTTCCCAGGCACGAAAATCGTATCTTTAATCTTTTTGCCCTCTAGCCATTTAGCCACATTTTCGCTCTTTTTAGCCTCAGACACTACAAACCCCTTGTCCTCTGCATCCTTCCTTTCAAGCTCCAGGGTGTCCCTGAGCTTGCCGTTTACCTGTACGGCAACTGTAAGTACCATCTCCTCCACCATTCCAGGCTCGTATTGAGGCCAGGGGCTTGTGTGCACTGAGCCTTCGTAACCCAAAACCTCGCTCCAAATCTCCTCAGTTACATGAGGGGCAAAGGGAGCCATTAGTTGAGTCAAGGTTTTTAAAATCCTTTTGTCAGCGCCTTTTTCTGTGATCTCGTTGACCAACTCCATCATTGAAGAAATTGCCGTATTGTACCTGAACGCTTTGATATCTTCTGTTACCTTTTTAATCACTTGGTGAGCCTTAACACAAACTTCTTGCAAATCCTCTTTTGAAGGCTTTTTGTCGCTCTCGAAAACGCGCCAAAAACGCTTAATGAACCTAGCCATTCCCTCTATCCCGCTATCACGAAAATCTGGGTAGCCATCCATCGGGCCCATAAACATCACATAAAGCCTCAGGGTGTCCGCTCCGTATTTCTCTACATACTCGTCCGGGTTCACCACATTGCCACGGCTCTTGCTCATTTTTGCCCCGTCCTTGATCATTAATCCATGAGCAAAAAACTTAGGAAATGGTTCATCAAAATTGATGTACTTTAGATCAGAAAGCACCATTGCGACGAATCTAGTGTACATCAAGTGAAGCACCGAATGCTCTGCCCCGACGAAGTAAAGATCCACAGGTAACAAGATCTTGGTAATTTCAGGGTCGAA
>CALEZE010000128.1 GCA_937928235.1 uncultured bacterium
GGCTTTGGTATATATAGATAGAGCCACCGCCAGTGCTGCCCAAATAAGCTTTTTCCTGAAAAGTAGATAGAAACCAAGAAGAACTAATTATTTAACTACCGAATTCGTCTGTCCCCATAAACTTGAGTTATACCAAATAACTGGATTAATTAACCAAAGTGTCGCTCCAAAAAGCGCAACCTTTTTAGTCTTTTTGGAACTACCCAGGATTAGTTCAACAAATTTGTAAATCAATATGGCAATTCCCATGTCTGCCAATATCGCCGGCAACTTAAGAAGCGCTGGGAAAAGATTGGTCTCAAAGAAAGTAACTATCCCAGAAGGAAAAATCGGAATTTTAATGTTCAACCACCAAACAATGGAAAACAAAAACCCAAAGAGTTTATATATTCCGGCGTAAATATAAATGGAACCAGGTGGCTGGTTTGGCCAAGTGAAATTCCACACATTTGCCTCTGGACTATAAAAACCCGCTGCTCCGTATTCGAAAAATCTGGTTCCCCAATCTACATGATTATTTACATCTATGTGCCAGGCACTAAAAGCCAGCAAGAAACGAAACAAGAAAGCACAAACAATGATCAAAAAAAGCTTCTTGCTTGTGTTCACCACTTTCATTACTGTCGCTCAAATAAGTAAAAGGCGGGGGCACCGGAGGGATAAGCTACGGAATCTAGCAGTTTAAGCCCTGTAGGAACCCTGTCTTTTTCTATTATTAAATTCCAGGGTATTTCTTTTGCTGACGCCAAATAGAGATCACCTTCTTGTAAAAATCGGTTTAATGCGTAAATCCCACCCTCTTCTTCTTTGGGTGAACCAAAGTGGAACTTGTCTATATAGCTCATACCCCCAAACCCCTCCACTTCTGTACTTGCCATTGGAAAACCTTCATGCCATCTGTCTGGCGGGTATTTATAGTGGCCTGCAAAGAAAATCCAGGCTGGTTCATCTCGCATGGTTATAAATACCCTTTCATAATCTCCCTCCCTTTCTTTTACTTCGAAAATTGCTTCTCCCCAACCAGCATGCCACCACTCTTCTGAATCAAGTGGGTAGTGAAGTCTGTAATTATGTTGGTAGGAAAAAACAGCAAAGACAAAAAGTCCTATATATAAAAGGCTTATAACATCCTTCATTCTCCCTTTAAAAGCCCTTAGTAAGTAATCTGTCCCGTAGGCAATTAGAAACACAAGAGAAGGTAACATCAGAATGAGCCTCGTTGCGTGGTTCCCCCCATCTCTTGTAATCGCAGATGGCAATACCCCAGCCAGTGTCCATAGCGTAATTAATAGTTTTAACCTCGTATCCTTTTCCAGTGCAAAAAAAGTAATAATACCGAGAAGCATCAATACTGCTTCAAATTTATAAAACTGCCCCAAACTCTTTATCGAATGCCTAGGATTTGGATCGCCCTCGATAAAAAGAAACTGAGTGGAAAATGCAGTGAGGTAGTTGTCTGTTACTTTTTTAGTCCACAGTGTGTATTTGTTGTGTAGAGCCCTGTCTATAAAAGTTGGTTGCTCTGCTCCGCCCGCCAATTGTCTGGCTGAAAAATCTTGAAGACGCAACGCCCCCACTTCTGGTTCGGTCACCGGGTCTGTAAACACACTTACATACCCAAACCTCTGGCTACCCCCGCCAAAAAGAGTTGAGTAAGCAGTGGGTAGACCAAAAATTAAAAGTGCTAGTGCACCCCAGATTAAATATTTTTTGGAAAGCTTGAGCAAACTACCTCTGTACACAAACAGTAGATAAATAAGTAAAAACGGGGTAAATAATTTGGAAGTACCAAATATAAGCAGTGT
>CALEZE010000129.1 GCA_937928235.1 uncultured bacterium
CGCCACGCCCGGAACTGCAAGTTCCCAAGTTTCGAAGTGTTCTTCTGTCGCTGTACCTGGAGGCGGAATCTCCCAGCCTTCATCGATAACAACAACAAAGTCTTCCCACTGTTCGACAAACTTAGAAATAAGAGCGTCAAATGCATCCCACTCTTCGTCCACAATTCTTGGAATAAGAGCCGTAAACGTTTCCCATTCTTCTGTGTAGATGAGCGTAAGAGTGCCTTCGAATTCCCAACCTTCGTTGACAATCTGAGGAGTAAATGTAAACTCCCAAGTCTCCAAGAACTGTAAAGTTGTCGGAAAATCCCAAATTTCTTGAATTCGAATAATTGTAGGGAAGTCCCAAATTTCGGTAAATTGTAATCCAATTGGGGAATCCCAAGATTCGTTAAAGATAGGATTAAGACCAGAGTTCCATTGTTCAAGAAAGTGAAAGAAGAAGAAACCAACATTGTTCCAGTTTTCATTAAACCGCAGTTCTGTATTAACAGCAGGAGTTTCCCATCGCTCTTCGAACTGTTGTGTAATAACCGTTTCCCAAGGCTCTGAGTGCTCTAACACATCTGTTAAAGCCGGAGGTTCCCATCCTTCGCTGTTGATTAGGGTTATAACGAGCGGATTCCAAGGTTCTGGACCAAATTCCAACGTAGAGATGAATGTTGATGGTTCCCACGGTTCCGCTCAAAACTCTAAAGTGGAGTTGAAAACTGTGGGTGTCCAGGGTTCTACGCCGAATTCTAAAGTAGAGTTAAATACGCTTGGTTCCCAGGGTTCTGGTCCGAACTCCAATGTAGGAATAAATGGAGCTTCGTTCCAATCTTCACTGAAAATAAGATTTGTATTTACGGGAGGTGTTTCCCACGCCTCTGAGAACTGAAGAGTAAAGGTAAGTATTACTTCCAAACCCTCTGTAAACTGGAAAACTACCGTTCCAGGTGGCCACTCTTCAAGGAACTGAAGAGTAGTAAAGATAGGAGGTGTTTCCCAGTCCTCTTGTGCGATAGGGGCTATATTAGCTGCGGGTGTTTCCCAAGGTTCTCCGAAAAGGAAGTTAAAGTTTAATATAACTTCCCACTCATCAAAAATATGTATTTCAGTAGTAACAGGAGGGGTTTCCCATGCTTCTGAGAATCTTGGAATAAAGCCTAACTGTCTTTCGCCCACTTCATTTAACAGGAAGTTCCGTACAAACCAAAGTGAACCGCCTGGGTCTGTATTAGGTGGGCAGAACTGGAGTCGTTTACTTCCAGTTGTAAGTTCAAATCCGGTTGCACTTTCAGGAGCCATTACGGAAAC
>CALEZE010000130.1 GCA_937928235.1 uncultured bacterium
CTTACAATTCCTGTGTGCGCATGGAAAAACTCCAGTGCATCATCTATTGTCATATTTAAAACCTCTGCAATGTTTTTTCTTTTTTACTCAATATCAAGAGTTTGAGCATTATATCTTGCACCATTACACACATCGCACTTAACCCAAATATCGCTCATAAATTGCATCTCTATTTTGGTTTGACCCTGGCCCTCACAAGCTTCACATCTACCACCCTTTACATTGAAAGAAAATCTCCCCTTTTTGTACCCCGCGGCCTTAGCTTCTCTAGTTGATGCAAACACATCTCTTATGTAATCAAAAAGCTTTGTGTAAGTTGCGGGGTTACTTCTGGGAGTTCTACCTATTGGTGACTGATCTATTAGTACAACTTTGTCCACATTTTCCACTCCTTCAATTGACGCATGCTCGCCAACTTCTTCTCTCGAAAGTGAGTTTAGTTCCTGTTTTAGGGCGGGGTAAACGGTGTCAACAAGAAGTGAGCTTTTGCCAGAACCCGAAACTCCGGTTATTAATACAAATTTCCCCAAAGGAAAAGTTACATCTATACCTTTTAGGTTAAATTGCGAAGCTTTTTTAAGTACCAATGACGACTCTTTAAAGTCTTCCTGTCGTTCGGGTGTTTTTACACTAATTTTCTTTTTACCGGAAAGATATTTCCCTGTTAGTGACTTGTTGTTTTTGGTTATTTGAGGCGGAGTACCTTCAGCAACGACTGTTCCACCGTATTTTCCTGCACCTGGGCCAAAATCTACTATGTGATTTGCAGAAGCTATCATCTCTTCATCGTGCTCCACAACGACAACCGTGTTGCCCAAGTCTCTTAGGGATTTTAAGGTGTTTATCAATCTCTCGTTGTCTCTTTGGTGTAAACCAATAGTTGGTTCGTCTAAAACATACAAGACCCCTGTAAGGCCCGAGCCAATTTGACTAGCAAGTCTTATCCTCTGCGCTTCTCCACCGGAAAGAGAACCGGCTGCTCTATCCAGAGTTAGATACTCAAGACCGACCGATGCAAGAAAAGCTAGTCTGCCGGTAATTTCCTTAAGTATAAGCTTTCCAATTTCTTTTTCTCTATCTGAAAGAATCTTGTTCTTACCAATTCCTTCTGCCCACTCGACCGCATCATTTATAGAAAGAGAAGAAATTTCATTAATTGCCTTTCCATCTATTGTTACCGCCAACGCCTCTTTTTTGAGCCTTGCCCCATTGCAAGATTCACAGACCTTCTCGCGCATGTATTTTTCTATAGAAGTTCTAACATTATCCGAATCCGTTTCGGAGTGTCTTTTTTCAAGGTATTCAATAATTCCGACAAATTTTTCGTAAATATAAGTTTCTTTTCCAAACCTATTTGTTCCCTTAACTCGGTATTCCTCTTCACCCGTTCCATTGAGTAACAAATCAACCTTCTCCTGTGTCAAATTCTTGATTGGTTTTTGCGGATCAATATCTAACTCCCCACAGACAGTAAGAATTAACCTTGAATACCAAGTATCGTGCTCAAACATATTTCCGAAAGGAAGAATGCCTCCCTCAAGGATTGATAATTCTTCAGAAAAAACCAAATCCTTTTCAATTTTTAGTATTTTTCCAATTCCATTGCAGGCCTCACAAGCTCCGTGGGGTGAATTGAAAGAAAAAGTTCTGGGTTCGATTTCTGGAATCTGTATGTTGTCCACAGGGCAAGCAAAGCGCTCTGAATAAAGGTGGTCTTCAAACTCCTTGGGGTATTCTGGCATCTCAAAACCCTTGTCCAACACTTGTGAGACTAATACAAGTCCTTCTGTTAATTTCAGGGCTTGCTCCACAGAATCAGTAAGCCTGCTTCTTAAATTTTTCTTAAAGCCCTCGTCTTTAAAATCGTAAATTGATACAGAGAGCTTGTCGACAACTGCATCTATGGTGTGTTTGTTGGTTTTAATGAGCACAAAGTCCTCCGAAGTATCTTTGGTATGTCCGTCAACTCTCACTTGTCTAAAGCCTTTGGCCTTCAAATTATCAAACAGGCTACCGAATTCTCCCTTTTTATCTCGTACTAGTGGCGCGTGAATAACAAACCTTGTTTGCTTCTTTGCTTTGGCTTCCTTTTCTAGCATCTCCATAACCGCATCTACTATCTGGTCTACAGACTGACTTGCTATTTCTCTTCCGCAAATAGGACAGTGTGGGTGTCCAACCCTGGCAAAAAGAAGCCTCAGGTAGTCGTAAATTTCTGTCACAGTTCCAACTGTTGACCTGGGGTTTCTGGAAGTTGTCTTTTGGTCTATGGAAATAGCAGGAGAGAGACCCTCAATAAGGTCTGCATCCGGTTTCTCCATTATGCCTAAAAACTGTCTGGCATAGGTGGAAAGGGATTCAACATATCGCCTTTGCCCTTCTGCATAAATGGTGTCAAAAGCGAGAGAGCTTTTCCCACTGCCTGAAACGCCGGTAAAAACAATAAGTTTGTCTTTTGGAATTTCAAGATTCACATTCTTGAGGTTGTGCACTCTTGCTCCTTTAATTGTTATTGTATTTTTCATATAACCACGCAAAACCGACAACAGATCGACCGTTTCATGGGTATTATTCCAACTTAT
>CALEZE010000131.1 GCA_937928235.1 uncultured bacterium
CGTGTGCTCACAGCGTTCTGAACGCTGCGCGTCTGCCAATTCCGCCACGAGGGCTCAATCGAGAAGGTTTATTATACCAAAAAACCAAGCTTCTTTCTTGACTTTAACGAACCATTTGTGGCATTCTGACTGTGCAGCAATGTCTGCCCAAACAGATGATACTTTTCACTTCTGGAAGAGTATCACATTAATTCTAGCCTTCTTTTTTATAACACCCATCGCCTTGGGTAGTTCTCTTTTTTCACTAGCCTCTCTTACAAAAACAGAGGATGTTCACAAAGAAGTACTGGGAACTTCCACGGTCGACTCAACCCCTTCTGGGGTGCAAGTGTTTGCCTCCTTACCTTCCGACTTTCCTTCAGTCTCTGGTGATGTGGAAGCTAAAGATGCTAGACCGGAAATAATTAGGCAGTATCTGGTTGCAAATAAGTCTGAACTTGAACCATATGCAGATCTCTTGGTTGAAACAGCTGACAAGTATGAACTTGATTACAGACTCTTAACTGCAATAGCTCAAAAAGAATCAGGGCTTTGTAGGGTTATTCCCGAAAACAGTCATAACTGTTGGGGTTGGGGAATCCACAAGAATGGCACTCTTAAATTTGATTCCTATGATATAGCTATTGAAACGGTATCTCGTGGTCTTAAAGAGAATTACATAGACAAAGGGTACAGGACACCCGATGAAATAATGACTAAATACACTCCTCTTTCCAAGGGGACTTGGGCAGAGGGTGTAAACTACTACATGTCGCAGCTTGAGTAGTCCTTGCCCACTACCTTAGTTGTTCTACACCTTTATCAACAATGCCAGCTGCATACGACAATTTTGATTATCCTTCTTATTGGGAAGGTCGTGAATATGAACACGAAAGCGAGGTTCTTGCGATCAGCAGTTTTCTTAAAAGCATAGAGAAAATAGGAACAGTTGTTGAAGTTGGAGCAGGTTTTGGACGGCTCACTCCCTCTTACGAATATAGAGCTAAAAAGCTTGTGCTAACAGATCCTTCGGCAAACCTTTTGAAGCAAGCCAAGACAAAGCACCACTCCAAGAAGTCCAAGTTTATACAAACTTCTATTGAGAATCTTTCAAAAAAGATTCGAGCAAATACTGCAGACTTAACAATCTTTGTAAGGGTATTACACCACATAAAAGATCCTAAAAAAGCTATTAAGACTCTTTCCAAAATTACGAGGCCCAAGGGATACATTATTTTAGAATTCGCAAACAAAGCACATTTTAAAGCCAATATTCGTGAGGCACTAAAGGGAGACTTTACTTATTTACTGGACATTTTTCCCAAAGAAGTGGGTGGTAAGCAGAGCAAGAAAAAGACGATACCTTTTTTTAATTTTCATCCGGACAAGATCGAGGAATACTTGAAAGACGAGGGTTTTACCATACTCGAGAGACGCTCGGTTTCAAATGTACGAAGTACTTTTTTGAAAAAGCGATTACCTCTTGCTCTCCTCCTATCTCTTGAAAAGATTTTTCAAAAACCACTAGCATCGCTTAATTTTGGTCCTTCAATTTTTCTTCTTGCAAAGAAAAGATAGATCTCCAAAAACTTGACAAATCCTAGAGTATTTTGTTATAGTACCCCCAGATTCTGAGGCAACCCTGATTATTCAGTGGAAGCGTTGGGATTTTTTATGCCCCGTTCATGCAAATTGAGCGGGGCTTTTTTTAGACAGAAAAACTATCATGTTTAAAGGAATTACAAAAAGAATCCTGTTTTCTATATATATCGGCTGTCTTATAACAGCCGGGCTTGCCATGCCCAAAAAAGCTTTGGCTATAGATACCGTAAGCCCTTCAGCTTCCATACGCCAACACGCTCAAACAAGCGACTATCGTGTTGCCAGACTGCGTGCCTATTTGGCAAAACACTCATCTCCTCTTGTTGGCGAGGCTGAAAACTTTGTGGAATATGCTGACAAATACAACCTCGACTGGAGATTTGTTCCAGCAATTACCGGTGTGGAGTCCACCTTCGGTAAACGAATTCCATATAATTCATACAACGCCTATGGGTGGGCTAATGGTGCTTACAGCTTCGAATCTTGGGACGAATCTATAGAAGTTGTGACAAGCACCCTTAGAGAAAAATACTACGACAAGGGAGCCAAAAATATTAACCAAATAGCCAGGCGCTATGCGTCTCCAAGCACGACTTGGGCTGGGAAAGTGAAGTACTTTATGCGCAAAATTGACAGGTTGCCTTTACCTTTCACTCTGGAGAGCTAAGTTGGTATAATTAACTTTCGCGCCGAGGTGGCGGAACCAATAACGTTCCTCCACACTTAGGCAAAATACGCCGAGGTGGCGGAACTGGCAGACGCGCAGGTTTTAGGAACCTGTGTCTTTACAGACGTGGAGGTTCAAGTCCTCTCCTCGGCACTTAGAACTACTAGTTCTAGATGCTAGAATGTAATAGTGTCACACCAAATTCACCATCTTCACCAGAACAAGCTGGACAAAGACCACAACATTCTTTTGCTACTTATTCCACTAATTGTATTTGTATTGGTTGTCGCACTTATTGCTGGTGGCCTAAATAGGGGAAAGGCTGCATCAAAACCTGGTGCCACAAACATCTCAGAAGAAGGCACTAATCCTTGACAAAAAACCAATTAGACTTAAAAATGGATATTGCATGAAAAATCTTGCCCTTAGTGCCTTCGCAACCCTTCTTCTACTTTTTAGTACAACCACTGTATATGCCCAGACTCGCAGGCAGGAAGTCCATGACCAGGTAAGAGAGCGTATAGAAGAAACTAGAGACTACAGAGTTGACTTGAGAGAAAAACGGTCAGAAGTTCGTCAGGAGAGGCGAGATGAAGTTAGGGAAAGAATTTCTGAAGCCAAAAAACACAGAGTTCGAGCACTAGCTGAAAAACTAACTACAAGGGTTACGGCCGCTATTTCTAGAATGGAAACCTTAGTTTCAAGGATTGAAGAGAGGATGGCCTCACTCTCAGAAGAAGGGTACGATATTTCTGATATTCAGGCGGAAGTAGATAGTGCAGAGTTACTTGTCGACGAGGCTAAAGAAACTCTTGCTTCTTTAGAAGGTGTATGGGAAGAGATGTTGGTTTCTGATAACCCCAAGGAGGTTTTTGCTACCGTCAGGCTAAATGTTGAGTCAATTAAAACCAACCTTACAGAAGCCCGCAGACTGCTTGTCCAAGCGCTTGGAGACATAAAAGGACTTAGAGTAGGAGCTGATACAAATGGCAACTAAAAAAGGCGCAGACAATTTGATGATGATATTGGCAGCAGTACTTGTAATTATTGCAGGTGCAACAGCCTACCTTCTTTCGCTTTATGGGAAACAGGCACCCACCTTTGAGCAAACGATCACTCAGATGGAATCCCAGCAGGAAAGTACAGAGCCGGAAACAATAGAGGAAGACCTAGAAACTACTGACTTTTCTAACCTCGACGCAGAACTTTCGGAGATAGAAAAAGAGCTAGGAGAAACCTCCGAGCAAGAATGAAAGACCTTCTCCTCCCCATAATAGGAGCCGTTTTGTTTATTTCCGTCGTTGGGTATTTTTCAAACAATATCGCCAAAAACGGTGTCCCTTCTCTGGCTCCTCAAGATCAAAAAAAAGTTAACATTAGCATCGACGACACCGTTGTCGATGCTGAAGTTGTTGACACCCCCGCAACAAGAGAAAAAGGGCTTTCCGGCAAAGCCTCTCTTTGCGAAAGCTGTGGAATGTTGTTTGATTTCAATACGGCCCAAAATAAATACCCCAGTTTTTGGATGAAAGACATGCTTTTCCTTATAGATATAATCTGGATTAACCACGAAAAGGAAATAGTTCAAATTGATAAAGCGGTGGAACCACCTCCGAGCGGGACAAAGGACTCTAATTTAAAGCTATACCAATCTCCGGAACCAATAGAGTATGTTTTGGAAGTAAACGCTGGTTTTACAGACCAAAATGGTGTCGAGGTAGGCGACACGGCAAACTTTTAAGAACCAAGCTCCCGAACTCCTCCGAAAGATATTCTGTCGTGAACAATGTCTTCCAAGAAAAGGGTCCTGCCAGAAGTTATTACAAAATCGCCCCATCTTTCATTGATGTCATCTATGGATTTCTCCCTCTTTTTGTCTTTTTCAACATTTTTAAAAAGGTCTAGCTGGGTGGAACCTTCCTTTGTTAGGTTGAAGCAATTGACAGCCAAAATAGCCACCCCTTTTTTGGGGGCTTTTTCAAGAATTTCAAGGGCCCTTTTGTAAATATCTCTACTTGCAAAAAGTTCTTCTTGGAAACTAACACCCTTGTGCCAATAGTCTCCGTCTTTAAAATTCAGAGAAACATGGACCCCTTTTGCCCTATATTGAGAAGAGCGCATCCTGACAGCCGCCTTTTCCGTTAGTTGGGCAAGGATAGGAGCAAGCTTTTCCATCTGCGAATATGGTTTGGGTAAGGCATAGGAATTCCCAAAAGTACCTCTTTTGCTTTCAAAATCATCAAGCTCCCAACCTCTTAGGCGCAAAAACCAATAATAGCCATTGATAGAGGAAAAAGCAGCTTTCAGTCTCCAAAGAGGGGATTCGAAAAAATCCAAAACTGAGTATATTCCCACGGTATTTAGTCTTATTTTGTTTCTTTCTGCAATCCCATTCAAATCGGTCAGTTTAAGTTTCCCGTAAACATTTTTGAAATTTTCGCCACTTATTTCATCAAGACCATCCGGTTTGTTAAGACCGCTAGCCGTTTTGGCCAAAAACCGATTAGGAGCAATACCCACAGAGACAGTTAACCAATCGCCAATTTCATCCTTGATTCTCTTCTTTATTTCTATTGCCGTCCTCGCCATTCCATTTCTGAACGCAGGATAGCCGGCAAGATTCAGTACAAACTCATCAATTGACTTTGGGTAAAACTCATTGGTATATTCGGCGAGAATTTTCCGAAAGGCGAGGTGGACCTTTCTGTATTTGTTTGGATCTGCCGGCAGCACTAAAAGGTCTGGGCAAAGTTTTTTGCCATCTTTTACTCTCATTCCTGTTTTTACACCAAAACGCTTAGCTTCAACTGAAGGAGCCAAAATGCAGCCAGAGGGAGTTGTATAGGCCGCCACTGCAATTGGTTTCCCTCGAAGAAAGGGGTTTGCCTGTTGTTCCACAGAAGCAAAGCATGAGTTTAGGTCTATGTGCATCCCTGTTGCTCGAGCAGGGTTAACATCCATGTCAAACATCCTTTAATTTCCAATGCAAGTTTTCTGTGTTTAATTCCAAACGAAAAAAGGTTGTCTGACTTGCAACAGAAAAAACATGGTATAAAACCCTACCTTTTCTGAAAGTGTGGTGTAATCCAACTTTCAAGACGGGGTGGAGCCTTCCGTTCCATACCAACCACTTTGGAAAAGCTTTGTTTTTCTTACTATCAAAACTTAAACTAACGGAAACTTTTTCTGAAACCTTATTTGTCATACTCCGAAGATTACCCGAAACTATATTCTTTGTAACACCGAACAAAAACCGAATCAATAGCCAAAAACGCTTGCTGACAGTGTAAAATGAAAAACCGTGAGAAAAATCTTGTTTGTATTGTCACTTCTGGTCATCGCTGGCTTTATCTATACCAATAGAAGCAGCAATCTCCTTGATGGACAAAAACCAACCACACCTGTTCCCAACAAAGGGCTTGATTTGGAAAATGGATACAGGGTTCAATGGGAGCTGGTGGGAACAGAAACAACTGTTCGCCTTATTTCCAACTTAAAAGACGAGCGCACCTCACAAGAGGTCATAGATAAATATAGTTGCGAGATTTTAACAAGTGCAGGTTTTTATGGTGAAGACGGAGAACACATAGGTCTTTTTGTCTCTGACGGTGAAACAATATCACGGACAAGCCAAAACTTTTTGTTTAACGGTCTGTTGATCCTGGATAATGAACCAAAAATAACCAACCTCGAAACTTCGAACCACCTTAATGCTGTGCAGACAGGGCCGCTATTAATAAAAGAGGGTGTATCTCAAAACTTATCCTTAAAAACGGATAAAAATGCTAGAAGAATAGTTGCGGCAATTACAAACGAAGGGGAATTGTTATTAGCTGCTTTTTACAACAAAGACTCAGTCGTTAAAGGCCCGCTGCTTTCAGAACTACCAAGACTGCTGTTGAGCTTTGCCGACACACAAAACATAAAGATTGACTCTGCAATAAACTTAGACGGCGGCACGGCTTCTGTGTTTTATAAAAAAGGGGTTAATCTACCAGAGCTAGTAAAAGTTGGTGGGTTTTTGTGTGTAATCAGTGGCTATTAAGCAAACCCTTCCCAAGATCCGGGTGGGAGATTTAATTAAGTTCCTCTATTTTTGCAGCCAATATGAAGTCGTTTTCGTGTAGGCCTCCAATTTTGTGAGTCCAAAGCTCAATTTTTACTTTGTTGTAACTATGAATATAAATGTTTGGATGATGACCTTCTTTTTCTGCTATTTCTCCGACAACGTTGGTAAAGGAAAGTGCTTCTTCAAAATCCTTAAACTTAAATTCTTTTGTTATTTTGTCCGGGTTTTTCTCCCACTTCCAGCCAGAGGAAAGTTCCTCTAGGTATTTTTCTATTTCTTTCTCGTTCAAGGTAGGTTCTCCTCCCCGGCATGGAACACAATTTTTCTGGCTAAGACCCATGGTGCCATTATACATGTCGTCCTTCGGCTTTCCTCACTGCCGCTTCATCCATACCAAAGTGGTGGGCAATTTCGTGAATCAGAGTACCCCGGACGCGGTTTTCTACCTCTTCAAGTGATCTAGAAACAGAAAGGATGGGTATGCGAAACAGAAATATCCTGTCGGGCATTGTAGGGCCCACTCCGTACCTTCCTCGTTTTGTCTGGGGTATACCCTCATAGAGGCCAAAGAGAAGGCCCCTAGCCCCAACACGCATCATTTGGGCCCTGGTCGGCAAGTCTTCGACAAAAACAGCAACATTGTCCAGTTTTTCTGAAAACTCTTTCGGGAGCTCTTCTGCTGTCTTTTCTACAAGTTTCCTAAACTGCTCAAGGTCCATACTTTATTCTACCTTGCCTGGCGACTTGACAGCACACATCAAATTGAGTCAATATGATTGCATGAACCTAATTATTCGATTAGCAATTAATGTTTTTGCTCTCCTGGTAGTCGAATACCTTGTTCCTGGCTTCACCCTGGCAAGCTACCAAGCAGCTCTTGTTGCAGCCATAGTCATTGGCATTATCAACACTTTCATTAAGCCAATCGTTCAGCTTGTGGCACTACCTGTTTCTGTAGTTACATTTGGAATTACTGCATTTCTTATTAATGTGGCTCTTTTGTGGGGAGCGGCCTACATTGTGCCTGGATTCGACATAGCAACATTCACTACCGCAATTATTGCCTCAATAGTTTTGTCTCTTGTCTCCTGGTTTCTCCACAGCCTAGCTAAGTAATGACCCTTTAAATAGCCTCATTTTTTGATATACTTGTAGGCGTGGCAGACGAGAAATCACAAAAAAGCAAAGATAAAGAGCCCAAGCAAAAAAATTCCTTCGTTAAAAGTAAGGAGGAGGGAAAGTTGGGATTTAGGACCCCTGATCATTTCAAGGGAAGTAAATTCAGTGGAAAAGGCAACAAACCACCACAGGGAAAATTTAATCCGGGCACTTTTAAGGTGCAACATAAAGGCTAAATAAATGGCAGCAAAGAAAAAATCAGCTACAAAAACTGCACCCAAGACTTCTGTCGCCAAGGAGAAGGATGGGTCAATTCAGATAACTTTTACAATCCCTTTCAAGGATATCGAGTCCGCTAGAAAAGAAGCTGCAGAGGAATTGGGGAAAAATGTTGAAGTTCCTGGTTTTAGAAAAGGAAAGGCTCCTCTTAAAAAACTAATTGAACACATTCCCGACAATGCACTCATTGAACACACGCTTTCTCGAATTCTTCCTGGCTTGGTGGGAGAGGCCATAAAAGAACATAATCTAAAGCTCGCCATTTATCCAAGATTTGAACTTATTAGGGCAACGGAAGGCGATGACTGGCAAGTGAGAGCACTTTCAGCTGAAATCCCAGAAATAGACTTAGGAAACTACAAAAAGGAAATTGCGGGTGCTGCCCGCGCTGAGGGAATTTGGACTCCTGACAAGGCTGGAAAAACAGAAAAAGACAAGGAGCCCAGCAGCGAAGAGAAAGAGCAAGCCGCAATTAATGCTCTTTTAAAGTCCGTCAAACTAGATGTGCCAAAAGTGCTGATAGACGAAGAAGTTAATTCCAGAGTTTCTCAGCTTTTGTCCCGACTTGAAAAGCTAGGCCTCGACCTTGAAAGTTATCTTTCCTCCCTCGGCAAAACCGCTGAAACATTGAGAAAAGAGTACGAAGCACAAGCATCTGAGGCAATAAAGCTCGATTTGGCGCTTAACAAGATTGCTGAAGAGGAAAAAATTGAGGTCGATGAAAAAGAAGTTAAAGAAGCACTTGATGCAAGACATGCCGGCCACGATCACCCGGAAAACCACGAACATTCACCCGAAGAAAAGCGTATGGTGACATCAATTCTAAGACGACGCGCTGCGCTTGACTCGTTGGTTGCCCTTATATAACATACAAACCAAATGGACCCCAAAAACAACAAAGGTGGCAAAAACCAAGGAAAACAGTCCACTCAAAAGAATGTTTTAGAATCTCTAAAAGATGTGGGTGGACAAGCCGGTGATGCCATTAAAAAAGACTTGGTCGGCGCTACCTCTAAAGATTTTATCCAACAGCTTCTAGGCACAAGAAGGCCTCAAAAGGTCTCAGGGGAAATGACACCCGGCGAAGCACTCGAGATGGGTGATGTCTTTTCTGGAAGACACGAAGAGAATCAAAAACTAAAGCAGCAAATCGCTCTGGAAAAAAGGCTTAGGCAAGAGGAGCAAGAAAGGTCTGAAAAGAAAGCGGCCGAACTTAAACTCCAGCTTAATGCTTTAATGCAAGAAGTTGCGGCGTTAGCCGAGGAAACAGGTGATTTGGCGGAAGAAACAC
Source organism: uncultured bacterium (assembly GCA_937928235.1). Classification (GTDB taxonomy): domain Bacteria; phylum Patescibacteriota; class Microgenomatia; order UBA8517; family UBA8517; genus CALEZE01. The sequence goes on from CALEZE010000131.1 coordinate 9,007, forward strand.
AAATTGCTGCTATGCAGGCACCAGTCGAGCCTGGCATATACCATGTGGTGTTTTTTGAAAAACTGTTGGAATTTATTAAGTCCTTCAGAAAAAAGATTCATGAAGCAAGTGTTTGGTTGCACGCATCAAACAAAAGGGCTGAAAAGAAAAACTACTGGGCAAAATACAAAAAGCACGGCAGCAAATTCCTTCTTTCTGCCGACCACTACCTCACAAGATCTGCAGGGTAATTCTTGACACAACCCAAGAACTTAACTAAACTCTTCTCAAGATGCAAAAACTTACTCACTCAGGGATGTGGTCTTACCGCTTTAATTGCGGCGGCCGTTTGCTTGGGAGAAGTTAGTTTTAAAACTAAGAAACTTTAAGGGAACCTCCCAACAAACGGGAGGTTTTTTAGTTTCTTGGGGTCTTTGGTAGAGAAGCGGGTATGCTAATACAATCTCACTCTGTCTAAGACAGAAATACCTTTAAAGGAGGTGTCAAATGCGACACCAGAAAAAAGTGAAGAGTCCGAAGGTTTCGAAGTGGCTTGCCATAGATGGCGTGAAGGTGTCACCGGACAAAAATGGTCGTTGGCCTGCCGTACAAGTCATAACTGACAAAAACGGT
>CALEZE010000132.1 GCA_937928235.1 uncultured bacterium
CCTCAACTTGGTACGGGCTAAAAGATGAAGAGGCAAGGTACAGACAGCGATATGTCGACCTCATCCTAAACGACGATCTAAAAGACTTGTTTAGAAGGAAAGCCATTTTTTGGCAAAGTATGCGAGACTTTTTGATTGAGAAGGGATTCTTGGAAGTTGAGACACCGGCTCTGGAAACCACGGCTGGTGGTGCAGATGCTAGCCCTTTTTCTACGCACCATGAAGCACTAGATATTGATCTTTATTTGAGGATTTCCATGGGTGAGTTGTGGCAGAAAAGATTGATGGTGGCAGGGTTTGAGAAGACTTTTGAGATAGGGCGACAATTTAGGAACGAAGGCCTAAGCCGTGAGCACCTTCAAGACTATTCCCAGATGGAATTTTATTGGGCATATGCAAACTACAAAGACTCCATGGCATTGGTTGAGGAACTATATAAACATGTTGCGAAAGCAGCTTTTGGCAAACTTAAATTTGAAATCGGTGAGCATAAAGTGGACCTTTCTAAAAAATGGGGACGGATTGATTACACAGGAACTATCAAAGAAAAAACTGGGGTTGATATTGCAAAAGCAAGCGAGGCGGATATCAAAAAGAAACTTAAGAGCCTAGGAGTTTCTTTTGACAAAAATGACAGTAAAGGGCGACTAGTTGATACCCTTTGGAAACAAGTGAGGCGCGAAATTTCAGGCCCGGTTTTCTTGGTTGGTCACCCAGTGGAAGTTTCACCTCTTGCTAAAAGAATGGATGACAACCCAGATTTTGTAGAGAGATACCAGGTGATAATTGCAGGGAGCGAGATGGGAAATGGTTATTCTGAGCTTAATGATCCGATAGACCAAGCGGAAAGATTTGAAGAACAACAAAAAATGCGAGACGAAGGGGACGAAGAAGCACAGATGCATGATGACGACTTCGTGCGTGCATTGGAATATGGAATGCCACCAACGACTGGATTTGGTGTTAGCGAAAGACTATTCTCTTTCCTGGCTGACAAGCCGGTAAGAGAAACTGTGCTTTTTCCGCTTCTAAAACCCGAGAGATGATTAAAAGGGAAGAACTGACAGACTTCATATATGAACGACTCGGTGAGGATTGGATGCAGAAAGGTCTTACCAAAGACGAAGTGGCAAATGGTGTCCAAGTGGTTGGAAGCGAGGAGGTTGAAAAAGTTGCCCTCGGAGTTAGTGTGAATGAGGAATTTTTATCCGAAGCTGCCAAATGGGGTGCTAATTATTGTATTTTTCATCATGGCTTAGACACTAGGACATATAAATCTCGTTACCCCATGCATTCTCAAAAAAGACTGAGACTGGTTTTCGAGAACAACATGACTGTTGCTGGGTTTCACTACACTTTGGATGCGCACCCAGAACTTGGAAATAATGCTGTCATAATCCGGGAACTTGGAGCAAAAATAAAAGAACCACTTTTTGAAGAATGGGGCTATACTGCGGAGTTTCCGAAAGCCAAAGATGTGCACGACTTGGCGCACGAAGCAAACAAGCTTTTTGACCATGAAGTTTTTGCTGTGTTAAATGGCCCGCACAAGGTAAAAACAATTGGTGTGGTTTCAGGAGCTGCTAAACCGTTCGCCCAGATTTACGGAGAGTTTGAAGACAAGGGTGTTGAGCTCTTTATTTCTGGAGAAACTTCAGAGTCTGTTCCCCATGCGATGAAAGAAAACGAGATTAATTATTTTGCTTGTGGACACTACGCAACGGAAGTTTTTGGAGTTAAGGCACTTGGGAAAGAGATAGAAAAAGAGTTTGGGAAAAAAGTTGAGGTAAAATTCATAGATATAGAAAACCCAGTATGAGAATAGAAGGCGAAAGAGCATTGGTGACGGGAGGCAATGCAGGACTTGGTTTTGCTGTGGCGGAAGCCTTGTTGGAAAAAGGGGCAGATGTTGTTATTTGTGGTAGAAGTGAGGACAAGCTTCGCGAAGCCACGGAAAAGTTGGGTACTGAAAAGATAGCCTTTGTAGTATGCGATGTTTCCGACCCCGAAGCAGTCGACAGGATGGCCAAAGAGGTGGGAAATGTTGACATACTTGTAAACAACGCAGGAGTGTTTTTGGATGGGGAATTGACAAGTTATTCAATAGAAGAAATCAACCGAGTTGTAGATGTTAACTTAAAGGGCGTTCTTTTTGTGACACACAAATTTCTACCTGCCATGAAGGATGCCAAGAAAGGCTTTATAGTCAATGTTTCTTCGACATCTGGCTTAAACCCCCGCGAAGGGCAGAGTGTATATGTCGCTTCAAAGTATGGCGTGACCGGTTTTACAGATGTCCTAAGGCGCGACTTGCACGGATCTGGAGTGAAGGTCGCCGGTTTTTACCCCGGGGGGATGAGCACAGAACTTTTTAAAAAGGCGGATTCCGAAATTGATTCAAAAACTTTTATGGACCCCAAAGAGGTTGCACAAAAAATCATGTCGATTATTGAGACAGGGGATGGCATGGTTGTTGAGAAAACGGTTGTTACAAGAGACTCCTAAGTATGACAAGAGAAGAAGCTTACAAGCTAGTTACTGAATGGACTGAGAATAAAAATCTGGTCAAACACATGCTGGCTGTTGAGGCACAA
>CALEZE010000133.1 GCA_937928235.1 uncultured bacterium
CCTCTTGGCTTCTGTAAGGTCAAAAATGGTTCTCCTTACGATGACTTTTTGTCTGTGCTTTACATATTCTGTGAGAATTTGCTTGAGGTTAAGGGTATGGGGTGTGCCATCTACAAGCCCAACAAAGTTTGCCGGGAAAGAACTTTGTAGTCGCGTGTGTTTGTATAAATTATTAAGAACCGCTTTTGGTCTGGAGTTTTTCTTGAGCTCAACAACCACGCGCATACCGTCTTTGTCTGATTCGTCTCTTAGGTCGACAACACCTTTAATTTTTTTATCTTTTGCAAGCTCTGCAATCTTTTTAACAAGATCTGCTTTGTTTACCTGGTAAGGAAGCTCTGTAATTACAATGTTTTGTCGTCCGCGACTGCCTTCTTGGATATTGGCAATTCCTCGGACCACGATTTTTCCTCTTCCCGTTGCATAAACTTCGGAAAGGCTTTCTGCGTCGTAAATTGCTCCTCCTGTGGGGAAATCTGGCCCTGGAACTATTTCCACCAATTCCTCAGGTGTGACCGAACTCTCAAAGCTGATGTTCTCTGGATTTACATCTTTTTCATCTAGCCCTTTTTCCTCGCCCGCAGCTACAAGATTTATTTTCTTGATGACAAAATCTGTTTCATCTTTCTGTTTTTTCTCATCCTCAATACGAGCACTACCCTTTTTGATCGTTGCGATTACAGCATCCACAACCTCATTTAAGTTGTGTGGGGGGATTTTGGTTGCCATACCGACGGCAATACCCTCAGAGCCCATCAGAAGGAGGTTTGGCAAAGGAGAAGGTAGGTAAACCGGCTCTTGCAGAGTTGCGTCAAAGTTGTCTGTGAAGTTGACAGTGTTTTTGTTAATGTCGGTCAACATGTAAGGAGCAACCTTACTCATCTTTACCTCTGTGTAACGCATGGCAGCTGCTGGGTCCCCGTCAACTGAACCGAAGTTTCCCTGGCATTTTACCAAGGGGTAACGCATTGAAAAGTCCTGTGCAAGCCTGACCAGTGCATCATAAACTGCAGCGTCAGAGTGTGGATGGTATTTACCTAAAACTTCTCCGACCACCTTGGCTGACTTTGAAAAACCACCACCCGGGGAAAGATTCATAAGGTGCATGGCGTAAAGAATTCTACGGTGTACGGGTTTAAGTCCGTCGCGGACATCTGGAAGGGCTCTGGAGACAATAACGCTCATTGCGTAGTCCAAATAGGACTTCTGCATTTCTTTTGTTATCTCTGTTTGAAGTACGTTACCTATGTTGCTCATCTATTTTTTAAAACTCAACAGTTATGTTGTTGCTCATACTCGTTTTTCAAGCAAAAACCAGCCGGCTGGCTGGTGGAATGCCACATATCCATTGTAGCTATTTTGAGGCTGGCGAGCAAGGGGGATTTCGTCTTTTGTAGTATAATTTTTTTAGTGGTAAAAAAGCCCTCACTACTTGTACTTTCGTTGGCACTCCCTTTTATTTCTGGGTTTGTTGGCTCCTTTTTTACCGTATCTTCAGTTAATTCTTGGTACACTCTACTCGAGAAGCCATCTTTTAGCCCACCCAACTGGATATTTGGCCCTGTCTGGACAACGCTTTACTTTCTGATGGGGATTGCCCTGTATTTGGTCTGGGCGAAGGTGAGCAAGGTGAAGAGTGCACTTTATGCTGTTAAGGTATTTTTGGCTCACCTTATTATTAACGCCTCTTGGTCGTTTACCTTTTTTGGGTTGAAAAATCCCGGTCTTGCGCTAATTAATATTTTACTACTACTAGGCCTAATTGTTTATGTGATTAATCTTTTCAAAAAGATCGACAGAAGAACAGAATACTTACTACTTCCCTATTTGGCATGGGTTTCGTTTGCGACTATCCTCAACTTTTTCATTTGGCAATTAAACTAGTTTCCGTTTCTACTCTTGCCGTTTTGGGATATTCTTCTCATCTGTCTTCTTACCAGTAACCGCTCGTCTATTTTGGGTGGTTCGACAGGTGGCTTTTTGGGAGTTGGGGGGCCGTTTTCGCTATTACCATTGTTTTTAGGAGGTCCTTCTTTGCCCACAATACCAGGATAGCAAGAAGAAGATTTGTTTCAAGGGGTTTTTGGAGCTAGAACACTCAGGACTAGTTAAGAATATAAATATCCTGATTGTATTCGCTGGTTGCTACAAGTTCCCCTTTGCCGGCTACCACCGACTCTAAAGGAATACAGGCGGCACAGCCGTCTTTGTTTTTACAAACAAATCTCCCCACTTTGCGGGCAAGGGCCACCCTTTTGGCAATTTCCAGAACGGTTTCTTTTGCTTCATCTTCATCTGGTAGTTCAACCTCAACCGGCTCATCGTCTTTTTGTAAGTACCAATAACTTGCTCCATCAACTTTTTTCTTTTGGCAATTATCTGCAAGTAGTTTATATATAGGTAGTTGTAACGAATCAGCGTCTTCTTCTACTTTCCCGGTTTTAAAGTCAATGATGTGTACTGCGTCTTTTTCTTCGATGTATTTTAGCCAGTCAATTTTGCCGCAAAGAATTATGTTGTCTGTTTCCGAAAGCCAGAAGTGTGGAAGGTCTTGTCTTATTTTTATTGCTTTCTCAAGAATGGGTCCGGGGTTTTTCTCTACTTTTACAAGCATTGCTCTCCCCTTTTCTTTGAATCTCTCTTCCTGCTCTTTATCTCGGAAACCACCTTTTTCCCCCTCAACCTTTTTCCATGCCTGGTTGAGCTTTTCTGTGAGGGGCTCTTTAAGCCTGTCTTCCACAGGAAGTGTTGAAAGGGATTCGACAACTTCATGTACGGCTTGGCCCAGAGCCAAAGGAGGCGTCATGACAGTTATTTTGTGACCAGTTCTTGGGTCTTTGTACATATTCCTCAAGAAGTAAGCACGAGGGCATTTTAGATAGTCTCTAATTGAGGAATGGGAAAGCCAGACAGCTGAAAATTTGTCTTTCATCTCACATCAAGTCTAACACAAGCACTGTGTTCGTACAGCCTTATGCAAATTAAAAATTACTGTACCACCAAGACACCCTTCATGTTTGGATGTGGTGTGCAGTGATAAGGATATTCTCCAGGAGTCGGAGGTGCTATAAAGGTAGCAACTTCCCCCTGGCTTATTATTCCTGTATCAAAAGTTAGCCCATCATCACTTGTTACGGAGTGTCCTGTCGCGTCGTTATTTATTATTCTAACCACAGCGCCTGCTTCAACATATGCCGTTCCAGGTGAATGCGCAAAGTCCTCAATAACAATCGTGTATTCTTCATCTCCTTCGGTTGTCGTTGCAGGTGTGGTGGTATCCACTGTGGAGTAGTTCCCCACTCCACTATTTGCGGAAAAGTACCAGAAACCAGCTCCTAAAAGTGCAAGGACAACGAGTCCCATTAATGCTTTTTTCAATTCTTATCACCCCCTTTTGCTTGATATAATCTTCCTTCCATTATGTCTAAGAAGTAAAAAGTGCCTGAATCTTCGTCGTAGGCAAGCCCCAAAGTGTTTCCAAGCATGCCTTCGGCTTCCTCTGCGCGCACTATAATTGGTTTAAACTGGATACCCTCATCTATCTCTCTTGTGATAGTACCCTCCCATATTTCTTTTCCGGGCGTATTTGAGGGAGAACCCGTTTGGCCAAAAACCGTTGTATATATCTTACTGTCTTTAGAAAAAACGACTCCCGTAAAGGTTCGTGTTTCGGGCAACCTTGAAATTACAATATCCTCAAATGTTGTATCAGTTGGGTCAGGAATTGCCCTTGCTAGCGTGCTCTCTTCTCCGTCCCAAAGAAAATTAAAAGGAGTTCCTTGAGCGAGTTTTGCGTAAATCAACCTGTCGTACTTGCTTGGACCAGTATCGGCAACTATAAATCTTCCTTTGTCATCAAACGCATCTTTAGTAAGAACGAATGCATTTCTTATACCGATGGCTTCAATTCGCGGATTTTCCTCAAAAGGCCTTTTGCCCAGTGGGTCTTCGCCAGTGTGTTGAATAAGCATAACCTTTCCCGCTTCCAGGTTTGGATCAAGCGCTCTTTCGGCCTCAAAACCTTCGCCCAGCACAAACATCAAGTGTGGTTTTCCTTCTATATCCAGGGAATACCCGTCAGTGATTTGGTGAGATGCGTTTCCGTCCGCATTTGCTTCAAAAATTTGCTTAGGCTTTGTGGCAATAGTTTTTCCAAGAAAATTAAACACTCTTATGGCAGCTATTCTGTTTTTAATTATCCCGTCCTGGTTCTTATATGTGTAAAAGAGAAATATTTTGCCGTCTGTCTCGAAGTTGTGAGACAAGCTAATTCCAGCAAGCCCGCCTTCTTCTGGGGGAAAACCTGGGAATTTGGTTTCAACCTTGCTAATAATTTTCGGTTCGGACCAAGCGCTTTGTTTTTTTTCAAGAACTAGTACCTCCCCGGTTAGTTGGCTTGCAAAAAGACGATTTCCGTTAGGAGAAAGCCTAACTCTAGTGGGTGCATTAAGACTGCTTGTAATAACTGATATATCAAAATCTTCACTGTCTACCGCTTGGTAACTAACTCCTTGGTAAACTTCATAATCTTTTTCTTGAGAGCTTGTTTTGGCTGGAAAAAAAACTGTTCGGGAAAGAAAGAAGGAGACTGTTACAAGAAGTACAAAGGAGAGCAGTAGTGCTGGTTTCTTACCCACCCAATAATCTTATCGTTTTTACGAAGGTGGTGTAAAGATGGTAAGTTACCCCCTAGCCTTTTTCTGGCGTACTATCTTAATTGTCAAAAGAAGCGCTAGTAGATAAAGTACTGATCCCCAAAAGCATGCGGTATAAAGAGGGCTTTTTACTAAACCAGAACAAGTTTGTATTGGTTCCATTTTGGCTCCAAAGTACTTGTAATAGTCGTATGCCACATTTGCCCAACCAAAAACTGTTGAGGCAGCAAGAAACAACATAAGTTTTCGTTGATGACCTCTCCCCTTTTTTTGTTTGTAGATGTAAACAGCCCAAATAAGAGCTACTAGAAATGCGGTGGCACCCCAGAAACAGGGTGTGGTAATCGGGTTCGGAATTGCGCAGTCCTTTATTTTGAAGATGGTTCCTTCTATTTGGTAGAAGCGTACAAACTCTTTGATTGTAGTAAGCCACGCTAAAACGCTACCTGAAAGTAGCGCGGCCATTTGTAAATGCTCAAAACGCCTTAAGTTTTTTAAACCCATATAGGCAAACCTAAACTCTTATTTTAAGTCTGTTTACTCAACAACCAACACACCGGTCATTTCCGGATGGTTGGTGCAAGTATATTCGTACTCACCTGGTTCAAGAGGCGCTGTGAACATACCAAGCTCGTTTTGGTCTAGAAGACGGGTGTCAAAAAGTCCGTCCTCGCTGGTGACCGAGTGCTCCGCCTCGTCTTTATTAAGAACCAGAACCACCTCTCCTGCTTCTACAGTAAGCCTTTCGGGAGTGTGGGCCGAATCTTGTATCTCAATGGTGGGATTAGGTTCTACATCCGCTTCTCCAGAAAGCTTGAAGTCTGAACCTGTTAAGTATTTGTATCCCACAACTGCCAAAATACCCAAAACCAGGTAAACGAGAAGATTATTACCTCCTTTTTTAGCTGCTTTTTTCTTTGTTTTTCTTTTTGCTGCCATGGGTATCACCCCCTCCCCCTATGTCCAAACTCATTGTATACTCTCGCAAAATTAGTAGTAAATAGCCTTTTTATTTTTTCGCGTTTCCAAGCGGCTTTTTAAGAAACAAAAGTATAAGTCCGAGTACCGCTAGCCCGCCCGCAAGGATGCTCCATAAACCGACAACTCTAGAAAGAAGTGGCGGGGCAACCGTACCCAAAAGTAGCTCCGCAGGCTCTCTTCCTTCCTGGACTAAATCCTTTGCCATGTTTGTTTGCACTACAGTTACTAGTGCCGAAACAAGAAGCACCAGAAACGCTATGGCCATAAACGTGAGCCCTAGGTGTAGGAATCTTTTGCCCGGGGTAGCCGTACTAATGCCAGCAACAACCAGTATTAAAAGTACGGCCATAAGTACCAGCCAAGCGGTATTCACAGCGGGACCTATTTGGGAAAGGTAGGAATAGTCAAAAGGTATATCCCCGCTACCTACAATTTGAAAAACATTTTCAAGCGGCATTTCATTTTCGAGAGCAATATTTTTAGGCAAAAAACCGGCCGGTGCTGTTTCTAGTGGTATGTAAACAAGAAGCTCGCCAGCGCTGCCGTCCACATAAGTTAGGAAGTTTGTTACATTTTCCTCAAAGACTTTCTTGATGTTCCCCTCCGTTATGATGCTGTCCAACAGTTGGCTGTCAATTTCGCCACCCTCTTTTTCCAGCTCGGTTTCCAGTGCTATTGAAAGAGTGTTTGCGAGTTTGGGATAGGTGTTGTCTTCCAAAAACGCTTCTGTCCAGAAGGTTGGGTTAATAACTTGAAATTTAATAGAGGTAAAGATTAGGGCTAGAAGAAAAAATATAAAAAGGAAGATGCTTAAGAAAAATTTTCCCACAGTCTTCATGATGTTTAGTATAACAAGAATCGTTTGGCAAAAACTGCTTACAGAAGTACACTATTATCTAGCATGTATTCTTTGCAAGATCTGTCAGACAAGTTCTTCGATAAGGTTAGCACAAACAAAGCCCTTTTCGCACTGTTTTTAGTAGGTTCCTTGGCAGCCATCCTTGTTGGGGTTTATTGGATGAATAAATACCAGAGCGTTGTGGTGAAGGGCGATGTGGAGACGGTTGAATTTGTGGGGGGTGAAGGGCTGGTTGAAAAGGAAGAAGAGGAAAGAAGGTATTCAGTCGTTTTGGCGGGCCGGGGCGGAGATGGGCATGCGGGGGGCACCCTGGCAGACAGCATAATAGTGCTGACTGCAAATCTTGACACCAAGAAAGCAACTTTCATAACTGTGCCAAGGGACCTGTGGGTACCTATTCCCCATGATTGGGAAAACAAGGCTAATTACAAAATAAATGCCGCCTACAACATAGGTTTAGATAATGTTCGTTACGCAAATAAAAAGCCAGAATTTCGTGGTTCAGAGGGAGCCGGGAACCTTCTTGGTCATGTGGCTGGTGAAGTCGTTGGGATTCCAATAGATTATTTTGCAGTAGTGGATTTTGACCGCTTTAAAAACCTAATAGATACTCTGGGCGGGATCACGGTTGAGGTTCCGGAAACATTTGCCGACAATTTCTACCCAGTAAAGGGTTTGGAAAATGAAACATGCGGTTTTTCGAATGAAAAGATAGCCGATGTTCATGCTAAGTATTCTGGCTTCCAACTGGAAAAGCAATTCACTTGCAGGTACGAAACCATAGCTTACGATAAAGGCCCGGCAGATTTAACAGGTGACATGGCCCTAAAATTTGTACGGTCAAGACATGGCGATTCGGACTTCGGTAGAAGCAAAAGGCAAATAGCAGTACTTGAAGGAATTGCCAAAAAACTTGTTTCACTAGATGCCGTAAAAAAAGGAAGTAAGCTACTTAAAGACTTGTCGGAAATGGTAGATACAAATATGGGGTTAAGTGCCATGGGGACATTGATTGATATTATTGGTAATCCGCAAGAATACGAAACAGAAAGGCTTTATATTACAGAAGACAACCTTGTTAATTCCTCAAAAGCGTCTGATGGTCAATACATACTTCTTCCCAAAGCGGGAAACAACAATTTCTCAGGGATAAAAAGTTACATACAAGAAAACATTTAGCTTGTCTTGATGCTATAATCCGCTGATGGAAAGGAAGCCACGCGACAAAGAAACAAGCTTCATAAATACCTTCCAAAACTTGCCACGACATAAGGATCTTGACGAGGATTGTCTAGATTATGGTTTCAGAGGACTTGCTTCAATTCGTTGGGCTGTTATAGATGCAGCAAAATCTGCTATTAGGAATGAACAACGAACTTCTCATTTTAAGCAACGAATAGTGCCTATTGAGAAAGTTGAAATGGAGATGTTAGATGAAAAAGGCGTCAGGCCAGATGATTCTGGTTTTATGGAGTATAGGCAGTATAAGCATTTAAGTGATGAGTGGAAAGAGTATTTGGCAGATCCTTCTGAGCTTGGTCATGTGATAGTTCTCGAAACTGTGCAAAAGTTTAGAACAGAAGGATATGGTTTGTACTTTGTGGTGACTGGACCAATATTGCCTTATGACGACATTCGCCTATCTGATTTAAGATTCCACATTGGAATACTTGATCACGAAGAAGTTTTCGAATTGGTTGGGAAGTACCACGAACCTCTTCAAGCAGAGAATCTGGAGAAGTAGATCATTAAAACTGTAGCGACAGAGCAGATTACTCCACCCCACAACATGTCGACGATGGTCATCTTAAGTGTCCAGCCCTTGAGCGTTGCAAGGTTAACCAAGTCATAGACTCCATAAAGAATTATTCCAAACATAAATCCCCACTTGAGTCCCGCTTGCAAATTGCCGCCGGCTTTCGGGAAAGAAAAAAAGTAAACACCAAGAACAATGAGTAAGTAGGACAAAAAAGCAGCGTGAATATTCAAAGAGCGCGAAAATGCTGAGAGTTGGTTGGTGTAGAAATCCTTGGCCACATATCCCAACCAGATTAGGTCGATAATGATTACAGTTACAAATGTTGCGACTATTGGCAAAAAGTTCATGGCCGTTATTTTAAGTGCTCATCAAAGAATGCTACGGTGTTTCTCATTGCTTCAGTAAAGGCCGGGCTACTTATGTTGTGCCCTCCAGTTTCGTATTCGTGATATTCATAGTTCTTGCCCGCTTCTTCGAGTAGTCTTGCAAGGTTTCTGCTGTAGTCAACTGTGACAACATTGTCGTTAACAGCATGGTTTATTTGGATAGCTCCTTCTATTTCATCCAAGTAATTCGTGGCTGGTACTTGGCGCCAAAACGAATCCGTGGCGTCAAAACCTCCATGGGTTTCTGCCAATTCTTCGCGCCTTCTCCTTCTTTCGGAGTCACTACTTGGTGGACGATAACTGTTGTCGTCGATACCAAATTCTTGCATGTCAGTGTAGGTGTGCACCGCCCCTGCCCAAATGCTAATAGCTGGGATTGTTGGTATGGCGGCAAGTGCCCGCATGATTACATTGCCTGCCATGGAGTGGCCCCAAAGACCAATTGCCTCGCCATCAACAAAGTCGGTGTTTGCAAGTGCAGCCCTGGCATTTAGAGTATCTATGATATAGTCTCCGGAATAGTATGCTCCTCCTGGAACACCCTCAGAGTTGCCGTGTCCTCTTAAATCAATTTTAAAAACTACATAACCATTTCTTGCCAAGTAATTTACATAGTCAACATACTTTTCTGTGGTTACATAAATGCTTGGTGCAATGTATCCATGAACAAAAACAATTGCTGGGTGTCCTTCTTCTGGTACCTCTCCTGCCGGTATTGTTAAAAGTCCTTCTATATTAAGCCCGTCGGAGTCGTAACTTGTAAGGTATGTGGTGTAGTTTGAATTTTCTGAAATTTGTGTGAGCTCTCCAAGTTCACTTTCGTATTCCCTTTGGCGAAGATGTGGTATTGTCATTTCAGCAAACGGGTCGGCCACCAAAGATTCCTGAATTTGGGAAGCCAAAGAGGGCGTCTTTAGCTCTGTATCCTGGGTCCTATTGGTGTAGAAATACCACCCTCCCCCAACCAAAACTGCCAACAACAAAACTACAACAAGAATTTGTACGAAACCTGAACGAAAAGACTTGACCACCTTTTAATTATAACTAGGGTTTGATTGGAACAACAAGAAG
>CALEZE010000134.1 GCA_937928235.1 uncultured bacterium
CACACGCTTATTAATTCTAGCTTGAGTGTTTAAGGCGACCACTTCAAGTATTTTCCCAAGGAATTCATAACATGAGTATTGAGCCGACTGTGTTTTAAGGTTAATATCTTTTTATGGTTGAATTCTTAAGCACCGCTATTGACTTCTTTTTACATTTAGATGTCCACTTGGGAGAGATAATAAGTAATTACGGTACCTTCACTTATGCGATTCTTTTTGGAATTATTTTTGCAGAAACTGGTTTTGTTGTAACGCCTTTCCTGCCAGGGGACTCTCTTCTTTTTGCGGCAGGTGCTTTCGCTGCATTGGGAGCACTTGATCCCTGGATAATTACAATCCTTCTTATCATTGCCGCAATCGTTGGAGACACAGTGAATTACTGGATTGGGCACTTTTTTGGGCAAAAGATAGTGGATAACCCAAAGATTCCTTTCGTAGATCAAGCACACATTGATAAAACCGAAAAGTTCTACGAAAAACACGGAGGAAAAACAATTATTCTTGCTCGTTTTGTTCCAATTGTTCGTACTTTTGCACCATTCGTTGCCGGGGTAGGGAAGATGCACTATGGCAAGTTTATTTCCTTTAATGTTATTGGTGGGATTATTTGGATAGTTCTATTCACCTGGGCAGGCTATTTCTTTGGCAATATTCCCGCAGTGAAACACAACTTTACCCTCGTGATTTTGGCAATCATTGCAGTTTCTGTCCTCCCTATGGTATACGAGTATTTCAAGGGTAAGAAGGAATCCAAAAAGGATAAATGAAAGTTGCGGTTGGCTCCAAAAACCCGGTAAAAATTGCTGCTGCAAAGGCAGCCTTCAAAAAAGTTTGGCCCGAGAAAAAATGGGAAGTGGTGGGTGTAGATGTTCCTTCTGGGGTGTCAGATCAACCTATGAGCGACAAGGAGAGTATTAAAGGGGCTTCAAACAGAGCAAGGCGTGCACTTAAAGAAGTGGGGGCAGATTTTGGCGTGGGAATGGAAGGTGGTTTACAGAAGATAGGAGAAACCTGGTTTGATTGCGGGTGGATGGTCGTTGAAGACAAAAAGGGGAGGAAAGGAGTAGCTTCTTCGGTCCGAATGGAAACACCCAGAAAGTTGATGAAACTAATAAAAGAAGGAAAAGAGCTTGGTGAAGCAAATGACATACTTTTTGGCAGAAGGAACTCTAAACAGGCAGAAGGACACTTCGGGCTGATGACAGACAATATTATTACCAGAAAGCATGGTTACCAGGATGCCATTGTGATAGCACTTGCTAGGTTTATCCAACCGAAGGCGTGGTAATAGAAAGATACCTTGTGGTACACTAGTATATAGTGAACGATTACCTGACGGTCAAAGAAGCTGCCCGTTACCTCAAAAAGAGCGAAAGTACTGTCCGCCGCCTTATTCGTTCCCGAAAACTTCGTGCCAAAAAACTCGCCGGAAAGTTTGGTGTCTACATCATTGAAAGAAGTGACATGTTGGAATACAGAATGAACAGGATGATGGAGCAAAATAAAAAGAGTAAGTAGTTATTCTTCATTGTGTCAAAACCCAATAGTCTGAGATTGTGACCTTCACATACTTCTTGTTACTCTTCAAGTGCAATGTTGCCCAAGATAGCCATTGTCGTTACGGGAGAAAATTACGGAGGCAAGGGAGCCTTCGTATCTTTGCTTGAGGAGTATTTTGGTTTTCAGACAGTTTCTTTTTCAGACTCGCTTCGAACAATAGCTGACAGTCTTGGCACAGGGAAAGACCCAGAGTCGTTGGGTAAGATTGCAGATACTTTAAGATCTGGAATTGGACCAGGCGCGCTTGCTGGGGTGACATTAGAGAAAACAAACATTTTGTCCGAGCGGATAGTTTTTGATAGTTGGAGGAACCCAGCCGAACTCTATTATCTTGAGTCGTATTTCAAGCGACTATCAGAAGGCGCAGGTCAGAGTACGAGAATTGCATCAGTTGCTGTGAGGGCTAGTAATAAGACCAGGTTTAGAAGGAGCCTTGCAAGGGGGAGAGAGGGAGATCCACAGACCTTAGAAGAATTTCTAAAAAGAGAAAATGACGAAATGGAGAATACCAATGATTTTCAACAACAAATAACTAGATGCATAAATCAGGCTGAGTTTACAATATGGAACGATACGGATAAGAAAGGCGATTTGCTTCGCGCAACAAGAGAATTGATAAAGCAAATAGAGGGTGTATCAGTAGATGTTGAGAGATCACGATAAGCAGATTGACTAGGTTGAACCATATGTTACAATACCGATACATGAGATAGAGAAGATACCAGATGGCTCCGCCATCGGCGGGAGCTCAACCAAGCCGCCATCTGGCGGTTTTTTCTTTTTCAGAAGTTCTTTGACACTTAGAATCATGACTGGAAGCGTAAAGACGAGATTTACTCGACTTTACGTTAGGGTAATAACTCGTCACTTTGTGAGGGTTTGATCCTGGCCCAGGATGAACGCTAGCGACGTGCTTTAGGCATGCAAGTGGAACGCCTTGTCTTCGGACAAGGAGTCGCGAACGGCTGAGTAACACGTAGGAATCTACCCCTTGGCGGGGAATAGTCCACCGAAAGGTGGGTTAATACCGCATAAGATCTAAGGATGAAAGCGCTTAACTGCGCACCGAGGGAGGAACCTGCGGCCCATCAGTTTGTTGGTAGGGTAATGGCCTACCAAGACTACGACGGGTAGGGGACCTGAGAGGGTGATCCCCCAGAATGGGACTGAGACACGGCCCATACACCTACGGGTGGCAGCAACCGGGAATCGTGCGCAATGGACGAAAGTCTGACGCCGCGACGTCGCGTGAGGGATGACGGCCTTAGGGTTGTAAACCTCTTTTGACGTAAGGGAGACTTTACGTAGAATAAGCACCCGCTAACTTCGTGCCAGCAGCTGCGGTAATACGGAGGGTGCAAGCGTTATCCGGATTTATTGGGCGTAAAGAGTATCGTAGGTGGCCTTTCAAGTTACATCTCAAAGACCGAGGCTCAACTTCGGAAAGGGGTGTAATACTGCTAGGCTTTGAAGAATATCGGGGCTATTGGAACTTACTATGTAGGAGTGAAATCCGTTGATATGGTAAGGAACACCGAGGGCGAAGGCGGATAGCTAGGTATTTCTTGACGCTGAGGAACGAAAGCTAGGGTAGCGAAAGGGATTAGAGACCCCTGTAGTCCTGGCCGTAAACTATGCTCGCTAGCCGCTCTTTTAGAGTGGCGTAAGCTAACGCGTGAAGCGAGCCGCCTGGGGAGTACGATCGCAAGATTAAAACTCAAAGGAATTGACGGGGACCCGCACAACCAGTGGAGCATGTGGTTTAATTCGAGACGAACCGAAGAACCTTACCTAGGTTTGACATTCTAGCTGCAAGGTTTTAGAAATAAGACCCTTCTTTGAGAGTGCTAGAACAGGTGTTGCATGGCTGTCGTCAGTTCGTGCCGTGGGGTGTTCCCTTCAGTGGGGTAACGAACGCAACCCCTGTCGTATGTTAAATGTTCATACGAGACTACCAGGTTTTATCCTGGGGGAAGTGGGGATGATGTCAAGTCAGCATGGCCCTTATACCTAGGGCTACACACATGCTACAATGGGGCCGACAATGGGTTGCCAAGCCGTAAGGCGGAGCTAATCCCATCAAACGGCCTCTCAGTTGGGATTGAGGGCTGCAACTCGCCCTCATGAACGTGGAATTGGTAGTAATCGGAGATCAGCCAAGCTCCGGTGAATACGTTCCCGGGTCTTGTACACACCGCCCGTCAAGTGAGTGAAGTTGGGGGCACCCGAAGTCCGTGGATACGGGCGAAGGTGAAACCAGCGACAAGCACTAAGTCGTAACAAGGTATCCGTTCTGGAAGGAGCGGATGGATCACCTCCTTTCTAAGGAGTGATAGCCGGCTAAGCCGGAATTACACCCCAGTTTTCAAGCCGCGGTTTCTGTGACCTGCTTTAGGTAGGTGAAAAAACCGGGTTCGCTTCTAGTCATGATTGTGAGTGTCAAAGGTTAACCAACCTTCTTTCCCCATCTTTCCCTGGAGACCTTGAGTACCTTTTCCTTGTTTTGGTTCCTGCTTGCCGGAAGTGGCAAGGTGTGGGCCAAGAAAGGTCTACTTGAATGTCCTTCGATCATTAATTTTGTGGCTATTTGGAAATTGCTCATGTTTATAAGATCGTTTTCGGAGAACACCTCTGCAAATTCTTTATGAAGTATGGCTGCATCTTCCGCGCCAGCTGCAAAGGACGCAATTGTCCCTGCGTTGCCCAAAATTGCTTTTTGCACATCTTCTGGGATTTGGGCCATATATTGGTTAGCAAGCATAAGGTTAAGCCTGTACTTTCTTGCCTCTGAGAGGATTTTAATAAAAGAATCCGTTGCGAAGTTTTGGAACTCGTCTACATAGAGATAGAAATCTCGTCTTTTTTCTTCTTCAATATCAACCCTTCTCATTGCGGAGATTTGAAGTTTGGTGATAAGTGTTGCTCCAAGAAGCGCGGAATTATCTTCCCCCAGACGCCCCTGTGACAAATTAGCTAAAAAGATTTTTCCATCATTCATGACCTCATCCAGAGAGATAGAAGACTTTGGGTGTCCAATGATACGGTTAATAAGAGGGGAGGTAACAAACTGCCCAACCTTGTTTTGGATGGGCGCAATGGCTTCCTTTTGTAGTCTGTCAGGCATTTTTTCGTATTCCTGCTTCCAGAAGTGAAGAAGGTTTGGATCATCAATCTTTTCCAATATCTTATCTCTATAATTATTGCTGCCTAAGATTTTCAGAACATCTGCCAAAGTTGCGTTTTCTACTTGCGCAAGAGTAAGAAAAGCGTTTCTGAGAATGTATTCCATTCGGGCAGACCAGACATTGGCCCAAACCTTGGTAAAAATAGCCATGAGCCCTGAGGTAACAAGTTCTGCTTCCTCTCGGTTCGTAACCTCCAAAGGGTTGATGGCAATGGGATATTCTTTGTCTGAGGGATTAAAGTAGATGGTGTCGTTTATCCTATGGCTTGGAATGTAGTTAAGGAGAACATCGCAAAGGTCTCCATGGGGGTCAATTATTGCTACACCTCTGTCTTTTTTAAAGTCATCAATAGCCATGTTTGCTATAAGGGTTGACTTACCTGTACCGGTCTTTCCAAGTGCCCAAATGTGGCGTCTTCTGTCGGTATCTCTAATACCAAAGATGGTGTCTTTGTTTTTAAAGAGTGTTTTTGCAAAGAAGTTGATACTCGTTTTTTCTTCATCTGTCTTGTCCGTTGCAACGGGCAAGTTGTCAGGTGGCTCTGAAAGAACGGAAGTACCCCAGACAATGGAGGCGGTTTTAACCTTCTCACTTGGTAGGTGCCAGATGGTGGCCAACTCTTTAATGTTAATTACTTGGTTCTGGTTGACGGAGCGCTCGAAAAGTCTTTTTTGGGACTTTGATTTTGAAAAAGTAGAAGGGCTTTTGGAAGAAAAGCTGTTTCCGTCTGCTCTTGTAAAAACGCCAAAGGCACTCACTAGTTCTTTTAGGGTAGAGGGGTCTGTTGTTGCAAGTCTTAAATTTACATTGAAACCTGGGTAAGAAATTTTCTCATTTATTACACTTGCGTCCGACCTTGGGGAATAAGTACCATCTTCGTTTTTGGTGCCCTTTTCCGCATAAGAAGCTCCTGATTTTTGCCAACCGGTTCCGGCGGATTCAAGTGCGAATTGGACTATAGCAACTTCGTCCGGGTCTCCTTTGGAAAGGACTGAAAGGACGGATGCCAGAGGGTCTATGTCTGTGAAGTTTTCGTAGGTTGCCAAAGGATAGTAGCTTCCGTTTTTGAGAATAAGAGACTTAATGTTTAAGGCCTTGTTTTCAGGCACTACAGAAAGGGGATCTTCAGCTTTTTCAATAATAACCAGCGGGTAATTGGATTGAAGCTGAGTTTCGATAAAGGGAACAAGCTCAGTAGCACAGGTAATTTGAAACCTTATTTGTTGGTTAAAAAGGACTATTTCTAAGGATACTGGTTGTGGTTGAGTTCCCAAAAGTTTTTGTAGTCGTGAGACACTGTTTATCTGTGTTAGTGCAGACAGGAAAGTTTGCGCTGCCTCAGGTGTTACCTCTGTGTTACGAGGGATTTTAAGTAAAAGAGTAGTTAGTTCGGGCATGTGTTTCATTTTAGATTATATGGTGTTTTAGGGAAAATTGGATGGGGATTTGTGTGGGCCGTCTAGGGATCGAACCTAGGACCTCCAAATTATCAGTTTGGCGCTCTACCACTGAGCCAACGGCCCCTGAAGTAGAGCCTATTTTAGCCCATTAGTCGCGATTAGACAACGCTTCTGTTAAAATTAGCGTCAAATGCAAAACACTTCCACCAACTTTGCCGGGCAGCAATCAGGGGAGAGGGTGCTTTACCATTCCGGGCAACATGCTGCAGCACTCGTTCCTGGCACAATTAAGGTTCTTGCCCTTGCCATTATCTGGGTTTTTCTTTTCGTTATCCTTAGCCAATTTGGTTTTGGCTCTCTTGGTATAGGGATTGTTCTTGCCCTTATAACGCTGGTTGCAGGAATTCCACTTGTGCGCATGATGCAACAGAAAAACACTTTTTATGTTACAGACAGGCGCGTTGTCCGTTTCGAGGCAAATACGCCTTTTACGGCTAGAACAAGGAGCCTAAGTTGGAGCGATGCGGTAAAAACAAAAACATACCCACCCAATATTTTTTGGAAAATGATAAATGTAGGTACTGTGGTAATTCATTCACAGTCCACATTTGTGCAGGGGAATGAGCCACGAACTGGCGAAGCGCTTTCGAACGACGATATTGATTTGGTGCACACCTATTATTACGAAGACTTGGGTAACTATATAGATAAGGTCATTTATCTTTATAAAAATAATGCTTCGGAATTAGCTTCACTTAAGGGGTTTGTGCCCAAACCAAGAGGGCAAAGAGA
>CALEZE010000135.1 GCA_937928235.1 uncultured bacterium
CCGTAAGTTTTGTAGTAAACCCAAGCTCCTTTAGTTGCAGCAAACCGGCTTTGGTCTGGCCTGTTGAAGGTAGTCCAAGCATCTCCCTGAGAAATGTTTCTCTCCCTTAGTCTTTGAAGCGCGTGGTTAGTCCAAATAACCCCGCCGAATTTGTTGTCCATACTTATTCTTCTTGCTTTGTTCCTTTAATCTTTTCCAGAAGCTCAAAGGCTAAATCTCCAATTTCCTGTCTTATAAGATCCTCTATATTTTTGCCAATTTTTTCGTTTAAATACTCCACCAAACCTTCGTTGTGCGGAGCTTCATGGAATTTTCCTAAAAAATCTTCGTGGTGTTCTCTGGGTAGGTGTTTGAGCGTGGTGTGCATTACTTTGTGATGAACAATTTCATCCACCAGACGCCACATCTCGTGCTTTTCTTCATGTGTTTCCGTGGCAGAATCTATCTCTTCACCGATTTCCTCAAGAATTATCAGATGGTCATACCATATCTTACTCATATTTGATGCAAGCTCCCTTCCGGCAAACTAATGTCATTATAGTCCACTGGTCCAAGCGGAATTTTGTTTTCGGGGTCGTCCACAAAGAAAAGTATAACAGGCCCTTTTTTATACCGCGGGCCACCAAGGTAATACATCACCTCTGGGCTTCCTCCAAAATGTTTCCCCGTCCAGGCAGCAGGGCCGGCATCCGCAATTGCAGCTACCACCGCATTGCCGTTGTCCGTATTAACAATTAAGACCTTTCTATACTTATACCACTCGCGAAGATACCGAAGTCTTTCTTCCCAGTCCGGAAGATAAAGTGTTTGAACAACCGCATACCATTTTTCAGTTTCTTCTAGTTCGGGGGTTAATTCCCCTCTGCTTGGAGCAAAATAACCCCAGGCCCCTTTCCCTGGAGCAATTCCGGGCTTTAAAATATGCCCCTCTCCGTGTTCATTCAAAGTATCTCCTGGGTATCTTAGAAGATGTTGTTCGGCACCAATGTAACCATAGGTGGTGTTTAAATGTTCACCTTCAAGAGTGCCCTTGGCAGGGATTCCTACTACATCATTAAATATCCGCTCCAAAAACTTTTCCTCTTCGCGAGAAAGCGGCCTTGGTTTTTCTGGTAAGTGGCTGGATAATTCATCGACCAAAATTTTCTGCGGTGCATTTTCCCCCAAGGCCCTTGCGCCTTCTCTTACCTTTTCCACAATCTCATGTGGGGCGGGTAGTGCTCTAATGTTACCTGGTGGTGTTAAAAGTAGTGTCCCGGTCAAGGCCCCTGCTCCCAATATCTTTGCGGAGTGTTCACGAACCTTTCCCAGCTCCAAGCCCTTTTCTTGCAAAAACTTGTGGGCATGGGGATAATTCTCAACAAAGGCATCTTTCGTTTTTAGGTGAGCTAGTTTGAGTTTATTTCTGAGCTCTTCAGCTGTTAACTTTTGTGGAGCAGGTTTTTTTGTCATTTTACAGAACTGCTTTTAGTCTCTTGACTGTTGCTTCCTTACCAAGAATTTCTACGGACTCATTAAAAGGAGGCGTCACCTTTTTGCCAGTAACTGCAATTCTTAAGTTCATAAAAAAGTCCCCACGATGAAACCCTTCCTTCTCGGCCACCCTCACTAGCACTTCTCCTAAATTACTTGCCTCCCATTTGTCTACACTTTCCAGCACTTCTACGGCAGATTTCAGATGACCCTTGTAGTCTTTACCAAAAAGTTCTTTGTCGATTTTGGGTTGCTCATAATAAAA
>CALEZE010000136.1 GCA_937928235.1 uncultured bacterium
GTTTTGAGTGCAGGCACAGCTAGTGCCCAGAGTCCACGGTTTTTGGGTTCACCCAGCCCAAGTCCAACAAATGGCGCTGAAGCCTCGTCAACCGATTCTGCAGCTTTGGCAACTCCTACACCCAGGCCAGACATCACCCAAAAGACAGAGGAAACTCTAGGACCCCTTGAACAGCTTCTAAAAGAACAAGAACTGGGCCCGGTTTGGCCTACGAACCCATTGAAATACGCAATAAGGGGAGCGGTTGAGGCTGGAGTGCCTGTTAACACCATTGTGCTTCTTCTACTTTTGCCGCTTATTGCAGCCGTTATTGCAGCCTCAAGGCACATTGTTGGTCTTCGTGGTTTTGGTATTTTCTTGCCTGCAGCGCTAGCTGTCGTGTTCGTGGCTACGGGGCCTCTCGTGGGTATAGGGTTATTTCTTGTAATTGTCCTGACATCTGTGCTTGTTAGGGTCGTTCTAAGGCGAGCTAAAATAAAACTGCAGTACTTGCCCAGAATGGCACTCATCCTTCTTTTTGTCGTTTTTGGCGTGCTCTCCGTGCTATTTGCAGCACCCATCATAAAACAACCCGATTTGGCTAATGCATCCATCTTCCCGATCCTTCTTTTGGTGCTTCTGGCTGAAGACTTTACAAAGGTCCAACTTGGTAAAAGTGCTAAAACAGCTATACAAATTACCACGGAAACCTTGATTCTAGCCTTGGTTTCTTATGTTTTCTTGACTTCAAGCTATTTGCAGCGCCTTGCGCTTCACAACCCGGAGACATTTTTAATTACTATCGCCGCAGGGGACTTCCTTATGGGTAAATACATCGGACTTCGCTTCGCGGAATTCTGGAGGTTCAGGAGGCTTATCTCTAATTAATTATGTCAAATTTCTCTTCCATTCTGGGCTTAAACGCCCGTGCCAGCCTATTTTCTTACAAATACAACCCCAAAAAGGGGAGGAAAATTGCCGCATCAAAAATAAAAACGGAAAAAGCACTTAAGAAAGCGGGTATCCCAACACCCAAAATTTTCGGTAAATTCAAAAACCCCAGAGATCTAACTACTTACAACTGGAAAGGTCTTCCCGAGTCGTTTGTTATAAAACCAAGCAAAGGCTTGGGGGGAGAGGGAATTTTGGTTATTAAAAAGAAGGCGAAAGATGGAAACGGCTGGATTACTACACAAAGAAGAAGGGTTCTTCCGGAAGACCTGCAGCTTCATATTTTAGACATCCTGGAGGGTGCCTACAGCATAGGCAATGCTCCTGATATTGCGCTGGTCCAGGAATTTGTTGGTAGGCACAACGCTTTTAGAAAGTATGCCTACAGGGGAACGCCTGACATCCGTGTTATTGTTTTTAACAAGGTGCCCGTTATGGCTATGCTTAGGCTTCCCACAAAAGATTCTGGGGGAAGAGCCAACCTTCACCAGGGGGCAATTGCGGCTGGAATAGATATTGCAACAGGAATTACTACAAAAGCGATTCATTATGGAGAGCCAATACGCCATAAACCCGGGACAAAACGCAAACTTCACGGTATAAAAATACCCAGTTGGACAACCGTTTTGGAAATTGCTGTTAAATGCCAAGAGGCGGTTGGTTTGGGATATTTGGGGGCGGACATCATTTTGCACCCAGAAAAAGGTCCTATGGTTTTGGAGCTAAATAGCCAGCCGGGCTTATCCATCCAACTTGCAAATATGGAAGGTTTGAAAAAACGCCTGGAGCGGGTTGAAGACCTAAAAATAAGGGATGCGGAGCACGGCGTAAAGGTGTCAAAAGCGCTTTTTGCCGCTGACTTTGCGGACAGGGTTCGTGCAAAGGAGGGTGTTAAAAGTGTCAATGTCTTTGAAGATATAAAGATCCTTTCCAGTGACAAAAGAAAAATAACAGTCCCCGCAAAAGTAGACACTGGTGCCTGGAGAACATCAATAGACAAAACATTAGCTGAAGACTTGGGTCTTTTGGAAAAGGAAAACATACTTTGGAAAAAACCCGTCCATAGCTCTCTGGGCCGGGAAACGAGACCCGTTGTCAATGTCACATTTTGGCTGAAAGGCAAGAAAATCAAAACAACTGCTGGCGTTGCTGACAGAAGCAGACTTCGAATGCCGGTGATTGTTGGCAGACGAGACTTGACTGGTTTTTTGGTTAATCCACACGAAGATGAGTGATTCCCCGAAAGTATTAATCCTCGCAGGTGGGGGAACCGGGCACCTGAAGCCTTTTATTGAGGCTGCCCAGTCGCTTAATGCTGCATTAACGGTAGCCTCCTTTTCCGACATTGAGTACATTACAGATGGAAAATTGACCGTGGAGGGAGAGGACATTGCCAACTTTGATGTTTTGTATATTCGTCTTGTGGGTAAAAGAAGTGAGGATGCAGCCTTTGTTGTTAACTATGCTAAAGAGAATGGCGTAAGGATTGTAGATACTGTGTACCAAACGGGGGACTTTGTAAGGCTTCCTTTGGCAAAGTCTATTGAGGCAAGGGTTCTCACCAAGGCAGGTATTCCTGTCCCAAAAACTTACTTTTCTTCTTTGGAGAACATTACAGAGAATGGTGAAAGTCTTTTGGGTTTCCCTTTCGTTATCAAGGGAACAATGGGTAAGCAAGGAAAAGCAGTTTGGTCGCCAAGGGACCACGAAGAGCTCACAAGAATGATTGAGGTTTTGATTCCAAGAGAAAGGGCTGGTGAGCGCTTTATTGCACAGGAATTTATAGAGGCAAGCCAGAGAAGTCGTGTTTTTGTGGTTGGGGATAAGGCTTTGGGGGCAATTACTAGGCCGATGCGTTGGAGGAGGCGGTTTATCAATAAAGTTGAGGGAGAGTTTCCGGAAGGCAAAAAAGAGGTAATTAAAGATATTCCAAAAGAGGCAGAGGCCATGGCAGTTGCAGCCGCAAAGGCTTTGGGAATAGATGTTGCCGGGGTGGATTTAATTAAGGAGGACAAAAGCGGAAAAATTTACATTATGGAGGTGAATTCCGCTCCAGGGTGGAAGTCTATCAAAAAAGATACCGGAATAGATATCGAAAAAGAAATTCTCAAATATCTCCTTAGTTTGAAGTAAGTAGGCAAGCAACCTGCCAGGAGGGAAAACCCTCCCGGTCAGGGTTACTTGAGTTCAACAGTTGCTCCAGCTGCTTTTAGCTTGTCTGCTGCCTCTTTTGCAGCGTCAGCTTTTGCATCCTTAAGGATTTCAGCGGGGAGGTTTTCTGTCATGTCTTTTGCTTCTTTAAGACCAAGATTCTGATCAATTTCGCGGATCGCCTTGATAACTGCAATCTTGTTGTCTCCTGCACCAGTCATGACAACTGTTTGGTTAGCTCCACCAGCAGCTTCTTCTCCTCCTTCTGCAGGGGCGCCAGCGGCGGGGGCTGCGGCAGCAGCAACTGGGGCTGCAGCTTCAACTCCGAGCTTGTCTTGAAGAGCATTTACCAAATCGGAAAGTTCCAACACGGAAAGTTTGGAAACTTCATCGACTATTTTTTCCACATTCTTGGAAACTTTTGTTTCCTCTTTTTTCTCTTCAGCCATTAATTATCACCACCTTTCTTACTTGCTTCTTTAAGTACATAAACTAATTTCTGCATATTGCTTGAAAGTGTCCATAAAAGCCCTTGTGCTGGAGCGGCGATTTGCCCTACAACCTGGGCGTAAAGAACCTCTTTTGGAGGCAGCATGGAGAGCCTTCCAAGCGCCTCTTTGTCTTGGAAAGAGCCTTCCACAATTCCAACTTTAAGTTGGGGAACCTCAAATTCCTTGGCGAATTTAGCTAAAACCTGTAGGGGGGCAATTGGATCTCCTTCTGTATAGACGATTGCTGTTTGGCCAACTAAAACTGTATCCGCCATAGCTTCTTTGGGAAGCTTTGCTTTTTCGGCTGCTAGGGCGAAAAGCGTGTTTTTGGTTACCTGCATTGTGGCGCCAATTTCGCGTAAACGGGTTTTAAGTTCTTGCTGTTTGGCAACATCTAGCCCGGCAAAATCGACCAAGATTGCCGCATTTGCAGCTTCAAGTGTCTTTGCTAAATTGTCTACGAATAATGATTTTTCTGTTTTTTGCATGTTTCGACTTGTTTCACTCGCTCTCCATAAAAAAACGCGCTACGAGGCGCGTTGATAGCTTTGGCCTCGGTGTGAATTACGCTTTTTCAAGCTACACACTGTCTATGGCTATCGCATTTCTGCGAAAGGACATTAGTAATATACCAAAAGCAAGAGTGTTAAGCAATCTTAAACTTCGAGCTTCACACTTGGGCTCATGGTGGCTGTTAAGTAGGCTTTGACAATTTGTCTTTCGCCCACAGCCGCAATTACTGTTTTTATATTCTCAACCAGCTCTTTGTCTTCTTGGCTAACTTTCCCCACCACGGTGTGAACCAGGGGAGCCTTTCTTTCTGTTTTTATGGTCATGGTGCTTGCCGAGAATTTGT
>CALEZE010000137.1 GCA_937928235.1 uncultured bacterium
ATTGACAAATTCACTTTCAGGCAGGTAAAATACAGACACTTACCTCAATTAGAGGTGCTTCTCGCTAAGTTTCTTACATGAACTTATACATTTGATTGTTCCTGCCGAGGTCCATTCCTAGATAATATTTTAATGCCAACAAAACAAGATACAGAAAAGGACGACAAGCTCGTTGTTGACGAGCGAGTTATTCCCGATGCCGGACTCCCCACAGAATATGTGGAGGGAGTTCTTGATATTGCCAATGAAGGCTCCGGGCTTTTAAGACCCAAGTTTGCTCCATCCGACCGCGATGTTTATATCTCCTCAAGTCAGATAAGAAGATTTAATTTAAGAATTGGAGATTTAGTCGGCGGCCAGGCAAGGCAACCAAAGGAAAATGAACGCTACTGGGGACTTCTAAAAGTAGAAACAGTTAATGGGGAAGAGATAGAGAAGATGGGTGACAGGCCCAAGTTTGACGAACTAACAGCCATTTATCCTGATACAAAAAT
The DNA here is from genome assembly GCA_937928235.1 of uncultured bacterium. GTDB lineage: Bacteria > Patescibacteriota > Microgenomatia > UBA8517 > UBA8517 > CALEZE01. The sequence continues at coordinate 495 of CALEZE010000137.1, forward strand.
AGACCTTACGACCGAGAAAGATACACTTACAACCAGGGTTATAGACCTTGTAGCACCAATTGGGTTTGGCCAAAGAGGTTTGATTGTATCTCCTCCCAAAGCAGGTAAAACATGGCTTGTTAAAGACATGCTTGCAGGTGTTGCCAAGAACTATCCGGAGGATGGCAAAGGCAAGGGCCCTAAAGCTCACCTGATGGCAGTTCTTATTGGCGAACGCCCAGAAGAGGTGACAGACATCACAAGACATGTAAAAGAGATTACAGGGGGTCTGGGAGAGGTTGCTTCAAGCAATTTTGATGAGTCTCCACAGGCGCAAACTTCCGTAGGGGAGTTGGCGTTAGAGAGAGCAAAGAGATTGGTTGAAAAAGGACTAGATGTTGTGATTGTCCTGGACTCCATCACCAGAATGGCAAGGGCTTACAATTTGGCTCTCCCAACTTCTGGTAGAACTCTCACAGGAGGTTTTGATCCTTCCGCTCTTTTCCCAGCAAAGAAATTCTTTGGCGCCGCAAGAAAAATTGAAGGCGGTGGCTCCCTAACAATAATTGGAACCTGTCTTGTAGATACAGGAAGCCGTATGGACGACCTTATTTATGAAGAGTTCAAAGGAACGGGTAATATGGAACTTCATTTGAACAGAAAACTTGCTGACAAGAGAATTTTCCCAGCGATAGATGTGACAAGGTCTGGAACCCGCCAGGAAGAGCTTTTGTATGGCAAAGAAAACTTAGAAAAAGTGCACACCCTAAGGCGAATGCTTGAGATGGTTTCCGAAGATGAAAGAACAGAAACACTTCTCGGTAGGCTTAAAAAGAGTGACACCAACGCTGATTTCCTCAAAGAATTAAAAACTGCCTAAACGGCTCTACTATGGTCGAACAGTTTTTCTGTTCACCGTCCAAAATTGCTTCACCTAGCCTCTTGTGTTATCTTCAAACTTGCAAACTAAAAGCTTTCAAATGGAAGATACATACGACAAGATTTTTGCTTTTCTTTCGGAAGTAAAGACGTTCTCTATCGGGCTTTATAACTTCATAGTTTCAAGGCTTCGTTTATCGTTCCTTCGTTTTGAAGAGGGGAAAGGTAAGTTTGCCGCAACACTTTACAGGCAAAGGGGGAAAAGGGCTCGTCGTTTGATGCACACAGGAATGGCGGCGCTTTCTGGGGTTGCCATGATAATTGCGCCCGTTATTGCACAGGAGTTTCCAGGCCGTTCTGTCGACCCGTGGGAAATTCCAACTACCTCCAGTGTACTTTCAGCAACAACCAGTCAGCCAGCTGTGACAACAGACATTTCAATAAAACCGAGAGACAAGATAATCGAATACGAAGTGCAAGAAGGCGACACTGTTGGCTCAATTGCTGAAAAGTTTGTTGTTGATGAAGACACGATTCTTTGGCAAAACGGACTTTCTAAAACCTCAACCATAAAACCGGGAGAGACTTTGGAGATTCTCCCAGTTACTGGAATCTCCCACACAGTTAAGAAAGGTGATACAGTTTATTCTATTGCGAAACGGTATGATACAGCTGCGCAGGCGATAGTAGACTTTCCATATAATGCCTTCAGTAACGACGAAACCTTCGAACTAGCCATCGGCCAGACAGTCATTGTGCCAGATGGTATTAAACCTGCAGCTGTTCCTTCGAGCCCTCGTATAAGACAACTAACACCAGATGCCGGAACCGTTGTTGCTGCAGGTTCCTTTGTTTGGCCTGCTGGGGGTTCCATCTCACAGAACTTTGCTTGGTACCATACTGGTCTTGATATTGCTAACCGCGCGGCGCCTTCTATTCTTGCTGCGGATGCAGGGACAGTTGAATATTCCGGCTGTGTTGGTTGGGGATATGGCTGCCATGTAATTCTTAACCATGGAAATG
>CALEZE010000138.1 GCA_937928235.1 uncultured bacterium
TAGAGAAGCGAATTTGTACTATGTCGCACAAGGATACTTTTACGACGCACTCTAGGCAAGAAGGCAGAGAAGGGCTTTTCCGCTATTCTTTCTGAAGCCCCAGAGGTTTTCTTATCAGTTAACGAAAATTTTATTTATTACTCCTCTTTTTTATTTATGTCCCTAGGTCCCTTGCCGAACAAATACCGAACTACTATTTTGGCCTTTTGGACCCCCTCTCCCCTGGTGAAAACTCAGAGTTTAAAAATCTTTATAAAATATTCAACAAAATAAAATATTATAAAGACGAAGCGTTTCATAATAGGTAACTACTCGTTTAAGAAAGAGCAAAGGCCTTAGAATCGATTTGGTGAAGTCGCAAGTTTAGGATAGAATCGTTTTTATGAATAAAGAGAGAAGCTCGTCGGTTGAGCTGGCATTGTCGAAAATGGGCAACATTAGTTTTGACATTGACGGCGTGATTGTTTATTCGGTGATGGATGCCCTTGATGTCGTAAACAAAAGGTTAAAAACAAAATATCAACTTAAAGATATTAAAAAACCTTTTCAAATGACTGAATGGTTAAAACAAGATCCAAAGGTTGAAGACCCAAGAAAAGAAGACATTGAACTGTGGAATTCTTGGAGGGTTTTGTCTAAAGCCAGGATGATTCCGGGGGCATATATGGTTTGCAAGATGCTACATAATTTAGATCATCCGCACTTGTTTATAACTTCAAGACCGGCGCAGACCAGACCAAGCACTTACCACTGGTTCCATAAAAATTTGCCATGGGTAACAACTGACCAAATAAAAATGCAGAATAACGGAAATGAGATAAATCCGGATTTCAAAGTAAACCAAATTATTGAAAACTCAATTGATCTTCATTTTGAAGACTCTCTGGAACACGCTGCGCAAATTATAAACGAGACGGAAAAAACGCGCGTTGTTCTTATACGCCACGAATTTACTCTGGCTCGGGAAAAACCTCATCCAAGGCTGATTATTCCAGATACCAAGGAGACTAGTCTTTTTCTTTCATTTCAAAAGGCACTAGAGGCTTACAGGTAGGAAAGTCCTCTCCGTCGCACAATATTGACACCCCAACTACGCTCGGTGTAAACTATTTTTAATGTCTGTATCTGCCCAAGATCAGAAAAATACTTCCGAAATAGCAAGAAAGATTGACGAATTTCTTGAATATATGGAGGTTGAGAAAGGCTCCTCTCCCCTAACGATAAGAAACTACAAACACTATCTCTCGCGCTTTCTTGACTGGTTAAGAAATGAAGGCATAAGGCGCGAATTAAGAGACATTAACCCCGAAATTGTAAGGCAATACAGGCTTTATCTTTCGCGACTAAAAGACGACAAGGGCGAGACCCTTTCAAGAAAGACGCAGGGGTACCATGTGATAGCCTTAAGGTCTTTTCTTCGCTATCTTCTTAAAAATGATTACGAAGTGATGTCGCCGGACAAAATTGACCTTCCAAAAACTCAAGAAAGGGATATTAAGTTTTTAAGCGGCGAGCAAGTTGACAGGCTTCTTAATGCCCCTTCCCTATCAACAATTCAGGGAAAAAGAAACAAAGCAATTTTAGAAGTTCTTTATTCAACTGGCCTTCGTGTTTCGGAACTTGTAAAACTAGACCGCGACAAGCTGGATTTGAAACGCCGCGAATTTGGTATTGTCGGAAAAGGTGGAAAAGCGAGGGTGGTCTTTTTGTCTCTGAGGGCGGCAGAATGGATTGAGAAATATTTGGTAGCAAGGGATGACAATTACAAACCTCTCTTTATAAGACACAAAGGAAAGATGGGCCCTAGCCAGGATGATTCTGACATGAGGCTTTCCGTCCGCTCCGTGCAAAGGATGATTAAAAAGTATGCCAAGAAAATAAAGCTTCCGGTTGATGCCACACCCCATGTTATTCGCCACTCTTTTGCAACGGACTTGTTGCGAGCTGGGGCGGACTTAAGGAGTGTCCAGGAAATGTTAGGACACAAAAATGTTTCCACAACTCAAATATATACACATGTCACCAACCGCCAGCTGAGAGATATTCATTCTGCGTTTCATGATAAAGGAGGAAAAGATGCCTGAAGAAGGAAGCCAGGGTGAATCAAGAAAACCCAGCTTTCTTGAGTTGAGGCGCCGAATTACAGACTCGACCGAAGCAAGTACTGCATTGCATGCCGTGCTGAACGGGTATTCTGAATCCACGGTCTCTGCCGCCATGGATTTGGACGAAGCAAATGGCCTAATTGGTATGAGTGGCAAAGTTGATGCCGAAAACCTTCGCGAACAATTGGAAGAAGTATTGGAAGGGGATTTTACTGGTATTGATTTTGGAAAGTTAAAAAGAGGAATGGAGGTTTATGACTACGGAACAGGTATTCTTGTTAAAGAAAGAAGCAAGACCCCGGATGAGGATGTGGCCTATTATGTGGAACATGTTGTAAGACCACTTGTTAAGAAACATGAGTTGGAAGATGCAAGTGAGGTTAATGGTTTGATGCTGGTTCGTGCGAATATTTATAGTGAGAAGAGAAGAGAACTGATGAAAGACGCCTGGTAAAACAGGAGCAAGCGTAAATGAAAAAGAGGATGTAATTCACCTTTTGGCGAACGCCACCCTCTTTTAAAAACACTAAGCGCTATTCTTCTCGGTACAAAATTCCGTTAAACCCCCAAGCTGGCCATGTGTACTCTAACCCCCCTTCTTGCGTGAGCCGAACACATTGTGTGTGATTGGTCCCCTCAACTTTTCCAAAGCAAGTCCACTCACTGTTTTCTTCTAAAAACCGGTAAGTTTGACCAACACCTTCTACATACACCGTTGCGCAAATTTCAGTGAAATTGCACTCTCTTTTTATGTCTATAGCCACTATGACTTTTACACCCCTTTCAGTAGTTACATAGCCCTGCCAATAACCAAGAATTGATCCGGCTGGTAAGGGTGTTGATGTGGGGGGTGCAGCAGTCTGGGTCGGTCTGGCTTGTGTTGTGGGGAGACCTACAAGCCCTTCAACCAGGAGCCACTGGCCAGTGGCCGGAATCCCTCCTTCTACATCTGCGAAACAGTAACCTCCGATTGATTGACCGAAACCTTCCGTTTCCATTTGGATATGGAAGTGGAGGTGGTAACCACCGCCGGGGTTGTTCTTCTTGTCGTGACAGTTTGTCCAACCGGTATT